>NZ_CAMXWW010000008.1:0-53226 GCF_947252745.1 uncultured Lawsonella sp.
CTATAGGCCCGTAACTCCGTAGACTTTAACCGACCTCCCCACCAATTTGCAAAACGTCTGGTAACAGGTGGAAACAAGGAGGTTGCAGAAGCAATAAACGAGGTTGTGGTGAACAGGGGTTGGGAGAATGTAGGGGCCGTGGATGACGGCAAAGGGGCGCGTCCGGTGGGATCGGGCGCGCCCCTTTGCGCTAGTGCCGTGGCCGCCACGCCGTTATGTTCACTAGCCGTTTGCCGTCGGCGGACTCTCGCGACCAGCTGACATTAGCGGCCACAGCACTCATTACTTTTCTTCGGGTTCCTGGTCGGCGTTGCGGGCAATGGCCAGCAGCGAGTCCCCGTCGGAGAGGTTCATCAGGCGCACACCCTTGGTCTGGCGGCCAGCCTTGCGAACCTCCTTAGCAGCGGTGCGGATGATGCCGCCGCCCGTGGTGATGGCGAAGATTTCGTCATCTAGCGACACCACTTCAGCACCCACCAGGTTGCCGCGGCGGCGATCGTACTGGATGGTCAGCACGCCCTTGCCGCCACGCCCCTGCACGGGGTAGTCATCCATGGCGGTGCGCTTGGCGTAGCCACCGGAGGTGGCGACCAGCAGGAACTCGTTTTCCTTCACCACGTTCATGCTGAGCAGGTTATCGTCACCGTTGAAGCGCATGCCGTAGACGCCGGAGGTGGCGCGGCCCATGGGGCGCAGCACGTCGTCGGTGGCGTGGAAGCGGATGGACTGGCCGTACTCGGAGACGAGGATCAGGTCGTCATTTTCGGAGCAGAGGGAGGCACCCACCAATTCGTCGTCACCCTTCAAGTTGATGGCGACGAGTCCGCCAGTGCGGTTGGAGTCGTAGTCTTCCAGGCGGGACTTCTTCACTAGGCCGTTGCGGGTGGCCAGCACCAGGTAGGGGGCATCCTGGTAGCTCTTCAGCTGGATCACCTGGGCGATGCGTTCTTCCGGCTGGAAGGCGAGGAGGTTGGCGACGTGCTGGCCGCGGGCGGTGCGGTTAGCTTCCGGCAGGTCGTAGGCTTTCAGGCGGTAGACGCGGCCCTTGGTGGTGAAGAAGAGGATGAGGTCGTGGGTGGAGCACACGAAGAAGTGCTTGACGATCTCGTCCTGCTTTAGGGTGGCGCCCTTCACGCCCTTACCGCCGCGTTTCTGGGAGCGGTAGAGGTCGGTCTTGGTGCGCTTGGCGTAGCCGGTTTCGGTGATGGTGACGACGACGTCTTCTTCGGGGATGAGGTCTTCGTCGGAGAGTTCGCCGTCGGCGGGGATGATGCGGGTGCGGCGTTCGTCGCCGTACTTGCGGACGATGTCGCTGAGTTCGTCCTTGACGATGGCGCGTTGCCGCTCGGGCTTGGCGAGCACATCTTTGAGGTCGGCGATGTCGATTTCGATCTGGGCCAATTCGTCCAGGATTTTTTGCAGTTCGAGGGCAGCTAGGCGGCGCAGCTGCATTTCCAGGATGGCGTTGGCTTGGGCTTCGTCAATGTCGAGGAGGTCCATCAACCCGACGCGGGCTTCATCGGCGCTGGGGGAGCGGCGGATGAGGGCGATGGTTTCGTCCAGCATGTCGATGGCTTTTTTGAGGCCACGCAGGATGTGGGCGCGTTCTTCCTTCTTGCGGAGGCGGAACCTGGTGCGGCGGACGATAACTTCCAGCTGGTGGCGGACGTAGATACGGACAAGCTGGTCGATGCGGAGGGTGCGGGGGACGCCGTCAACAATGGAGAGCATGTTGGCGCCGAAGTTGGTTTGCAGCGCGGAGTGCTTGTAGAGGTTGTTGAGGACGACCTTGGCGATGGCGTCGCGTTTTAGGGTGATGACGATGCGCATGCCGACGCGGGAGGAGGATTGGTCCTCGATGTTGGCGATGCCGCTGATGCGCCCGTCGGAGACTTGTTGGGCGATGGAGGACACCAGATTGTCGGGGTTCACCTGGTAGGGCAGTTCGGTGATGACGATGATGGTGCGCTTGCCCTCTTCCTCGATGGAGGTTTTGCCGCGCATGCGGATGGAGCCGCGCCCGGTGGTGTAGGCGTCCTTGATGCCCTGGTCGCCGACGATGAGCCCGGCGGTGGGGAAGTCGGGGCCTTTGATGCGTTCCATGACGGCGTCCAGGGTGGAGGCTTCGTCTGCGTCGGGGTTGTCGAGGCACCAGTAGATGGCTTCCGCAACTTCACCCAGGTTGTGGGGTGGAATGTTGGTGGCCATGCCGACGGCGATGCCGTTGGAGCCGTTCATGAGCAGCTGCGGCACGCGTGAGGGGAGGACGACGGGTTCGTTGGTTTTGCCGTCGTAGTTGGGCTGGAAGTCAACGACGTCTTCGCGAATGTCGCGGAGCATTTCCTCGGCAAGGCTGGTGAGCCGGGCTTCGGTGTAACGCATGGCGGCGGCGGGGTCGTTACCGGCGGAGCCGAAGTTGCCTTGGCCGTCGATGAGCGGGTAGCGCATGGTCCAGGGTTGGGCCATGCGGACCAAGGTGTCGTAGATGGCGGAGTCGCCGTGGGGGTGGTAGTGGCCCATGGTTTCGGCGACGGAGCGGGCGGACTTCACGTAGCTGCGGTTGTGCAGGAAGCCGCTGTCGAACATGGCGTAGAGGATGCGGCGCTGTACGGGTTTCATGCCGTCGCGGGCTTCGGGGAGGGCGCGGCCAACGATGACGCTCATGGCGTAGTCGATGTAGGAGTTTTGCATCTCCTGGTTGAGGTCGATCGGTGTGATGCGATCGTAGGTTTCCTCGTCGGGTGGCAAGGTGGTGTTGTCGGACATTATTCCTCTTTACGTGTGCTGCTAGATGTCCAGGAAGCGCACGTCTTTGGCGTTCCGGGTGATGAAGTTGCGGCGCGCGGTGACGTCTTCACCCATGAGGATGGAGAACGTTTCGTCGGCTGCGGCGGCGTCGTCGAGGGTGACTTGGCGGAGAGTGCGGGTGGACGGGTCCATGGTGGTTTCCCACAGTTCTTGGTCGTTCATTTCGCCCAGGCCTTTGTAGCGCTGGATTCCGTCGTCGGTGTTGATCTTCCGGCCGGAGTCGAGACCTTTTTTAAGGAGGAGGTCGCGTTCGCGGTCGGAGTAGGCGTAGCCGGGTTCTCCCTTAGCCCACTTGAGTTTGTAGAGCGGCGGTTGGGCCAGGTAGACGTGGCCTTCTTCCACTAGCGGCCGCATGAATCGGAAGAGGAGGGTGAGCAGCAGGGTGGCGATGTGTTGGCCGTCCACGTCAGCATCGGCCATGATGACGATCTTGTTGTAGCGCAGTTTGCTGATGTCGAATTCGTCGTGGATGCCGGTGCCGAGGGCGGTGATAATGGCCTGCACCTCATTGTTTTTCAGGACGCGGTCGATGCGGGCTTTTTCGACGTTGAGGATCTTGCCGCGCAGCGGCAGGATGGCCTGGTTGAAGTTGTCGCGGCCGGACTTGGCGGAGCCACCTGCGGAGTCGCCCTCCACAATGTAGATTTCGCACTCTGCGGGGTCTTTGGAGCGGCAGTCGGCGAGCTTGCCGGGCAGACCACCAAGGTCGCTGGCGGACTTCCGGCGGACCAGTTCACGAGCCTTGCGGGCGGCGAGCCGCGCGTGGGCGGAGGAGGCTGCCTTCTGGATGATGGTTTTCGCCTCGCTGGGGTTGGCTTCCAGCCAATGACCCAAGTGTTCGTTGCATTCCTTCTGCACGAAGGAGCGAATTTCGGTGTTCCCCAGTTTGGTCTTAGTCTGGCCCTCAAACTGCGGGTCGGAGACGCGGACGGAGATAACTGAGGCCAAACCTTCGCGAATATCGTCGCCGGTGAGTTTGGGGTCTTTGTCTTTGAGGAGTTTCTTGTCGCGCGCGTACTTGTTCACGAGGGAGGTGAGGGCGGCGCGGAAGCCTTCTTCGTGGGTGCCACCTTCAATGGTGTTGATGGTGTTGGCGAAGGTGTGGACGGATTCGCTGTAGCCGTTGTTCCACTGCATGGCGATTTCCACTTCGTGGCCTTCGCCTTTCGCGTCGAACGCGATGATGCTGGGGTGGAGGGCTTGCTTGGTTTTGTTGATGGACTCGACGTAGTCCCGCAAACCGTTGGGGTAGTGGTACTTTCGGCGTCGGGCTGCCTTCTGGGTGGAGGCGGCCTTTTCGGCTTCGGCATTCTTGGCGGCTACCGCTAGTTCGGGGTCGCCAGATTCTGCTTCGGCATCAATTTCGGCTTCTTCCTGGGTGACGCGCTGGTCTTCCAGGGTGATGGTGAGGCCCTTGTTGAGGAACGCCATTTCCTGCAGGCGGCGGGCGATGATGTCGAATTTGTATTCGGTGGTTTCGAAGATGTTGGGGTCGGCCCAGAAGCGGATGGTGGTTCCGCGTCCTTCGGCGGGGCCGTCGTCGATGAGGTCTTCGGGGATGGCGTTATTGAAGTTTTGGGTCCAGTGGTGTCCATCGCGCCAGATTTCGGCTTCGACGCGGGTGGAGAGGGCGTTGACGACGGAGATACCGACGCCGTGTAGGCCGCCGGATACGGCGTAGGAGTCGGAGTTGAATTTACCGCCGGCGTGGAGTTGGGTCATGACGACTTGCACGGTGGGGCTGCCGGAGGCGTGCATTTCGACGGGAATGCCGCGGCCGTTGTCGCGGACTTCGATGCCGCCGTCTTCCATGATGGTGACGTTGACTTCGTCGCAGTAGCCGGCCATGGCTTCATCGACGGAGTTGTCTACAACTTCCCAGACGAGGTGGTGGAGGCCGCGTTCGCCGGTGGAGCCGATGTACATACCGGGGCGCAGGCGGACGGCTTCGAGTCCTTCGAGGATGGTGATGGAATCTGCACCATACTCTTTTTTGTTCTTGTTCTGAGAGGGAGCCACAGGGCGTCGCACTCCTTTTTCACTGGTGTGAACCTTTGGGTATGTTCATTAGCTGCTGCGTGGGGGAGTGGTGTCGCGCGCGGCGATGTCTTCTCTTTTCGCAGGCGTTGGGTGGCAAATGAACGTGCTTACGGGTCCATTCTACCCCCTCAGCGCCAAAATGCCGCTTTTGACCCCCGTTTACGTGTAGGAGCCTGAAGAAAAGATATTTTTCCGCAAATCGCGTTTAAAACGTTTTTGGGTGGTGACGGCGGTGCTGCTGCCAGCATGGGCAGTGTTGCAAACAACCAGCGGACACGCTGGGACACGCGACCGGAACTCGGCGGACACGCAACGATATGCCCGGCACACTTACCTGAATACGCCTATCCGAGCGCGCTTATCCGTAGGTGTCGCGCGGCCCGCGGCCTTTCACATGCTTGGGGCCTTTTCGCCAGCTGGGCCGGTTGGGTCCTAGAATCCGTAGCATCCGCACCGTGGAACCGTAGCGTTTTCCCAGTTCGGCCAGAATTTGTGGTTGGAGCAGGCGTAGTTGCGTGGCCCATGCGGTGGTGTCCGTGCGGATGTGGAGGGTGCCTTCGTCGTCCAGTTTCTCTACATGGGAGTGGGAGGCGATTTCCTCGCCCATTATGTCCGGCCAGTTGTTGATGATGCGGCCGCCGGTGACTTCCGCCTGCCAGCCGTGTTTTTTCACGGTGTCGGCGATTAGGGTGGTGAGGAGTTGTGGGTCCCATTCGTCGGGGCCGGAGCTGGTCCAACTGTAGCGGCGGTAGCGTCCGGTACTGGCGGAGCCGGCACCGCGTGGTCCGCGCGAAGCGCGGTCGCAACTGGGCGACATGGCGGAGGTGTTGGCCGTTCCGTCAGTGTTACCGGTGGGGCGGGGGCGGCTGGCACGCCCGCGTCCAATGTTGCGGCCACTGGCCTGGGCGGCAGCGAGGGCGGCAGCGAGGGTGCGGTGGGCGGCGTCAGAGGTGAAGTTCTCATTCGGGATCATTGGCGGTCACCGTCCTCGGGCTGATCAGCACTGATCGGCGCAACATTCTCTTGCTCGACACCGCCTGATTCAACACTGCCAGGCATGTAAGCGCTCGGCGCAACATCGCTCGGCACGTTGAGCGTGGGCTCATTGAGCGTGGGGTCGTCGGTGAGGATGCCGTCGAGGAGGGAAATGCGGTGGCTCGCTTCCCCTACGGTGCTGACGGTGTGGGTTGCGGCAACGTGAAGTTCTGCTGGGAGGTCTTCCCCAACCGCCGCGGTGATGAGGGTTTGTTCGGCTTTGGCGGCGACGGCCGCCAGGGCTTCTCGGCGGTAGCGGTCTAGTTCGGCGAAGACGTCGTCGAGTAGCAGGATGGGTTCGGTGCCGTCTGCTGTTAGCAGATCGTAGGCGGCGAGCCGCAGTGCGAGGGCGAGACTCCAGGATTCCCCGTGGCTCGCAAAGCCTTTCGCGGGTTGCACGCCCAGCAGCAGGGTGAGGTCGTCGCGGTGGGGTCCGGCGAGGGTGATGCCGCGCTCAATTTCATGGTCGCGTTTTTCGGCCAGGCCGGCGAGTAGGGCTGCTTCCAGGTACTCTTCATCGAGGGGCAGGCTGGCAGCGCAGTCCTCGACTGTTATCTGCGGGATGGAGGTGTAGCTTAGCTGCGCGGGCCGGGAGTGGGGGGCCAGTTCGGCATAGTTACGGGCGACCAGCGGGGCAATGTCACGCAGCAGGTTGAGGCGGGCGGCCACTAGTTGCGCGCCGACGCGGGCCAGTTGGGCATCCCAGGCGTCCAGGGTGGCTAGTGCGCTGGCACCGGCGGAGGTGCGGTAGCCGTGGCGGAGTGCCATGCTGGCGCTTTTCAGCAGTGCGTTGCGTTGCCGCAGGATTTTCTCGTAGTCGCTGGTGACGCCGCGTAGGCGGGGGCGGCGTTGGATGAGGAGGTCGTCCAGGTAGGAGCGCCGGCCAGCGGGGTCGCCACGGACCAGGCTGAGGTCCTCGGGGGCGAACAGGATGGTGCTGATGACGCCCACAATGTCGCGGGGCCGGCAGGGAGAGGTGTTGATGGTGGCCTGGTTGGTTTTGCCGGTGTGGATGTCGAGGGCGACGGTGAGTTCACGCCGGTTGTGGACGGCGGTGGCGGCGAGCTGGGCGGAGTCTGCACCTTCGTGAATGAGGGGGCCGTCACCGGACACACGGTGGGAGCGGAGGGTGGCCAGGTAGTTGATGCCTTCCAGGAAATTGGTTTTCCCTTGGCCGTTGGCGCCCACGAAGACGGTGATGCCGGGCTGCAAATCCAGGGAGAGGTGGTCCCAGGAGCGGAAATTGTGTAGTTCGCAGTGGCGAAGGAACACGGTGTGCTTTCTGCCGGCTATCCGGGTAGACGGACGGGCATCAACAGGTAAATGTAGTCGGTGTCGGGTGCCGGGTATTCGCCTGCGTCGTTGGCTTCGGGTTCGTCGTCGATGCCGGGGATGATGACGGCGGGCCGGTTGGGGGTGGTGAACCCGAAGCTGGCGGTGGTGCTGTCGAGTACGGAGAGGCCGTCTAACAGGTAGGAGGGGTTGAAGGCAATGGTCATCGGCTCGCCCCAGTAGTTCACCGGGAGAGTTTCTTCGGCTTCGCCGGAGTCGTCGCCGCCGGCGGTGAGGGTGACGCTTTCGGGGGTGAAGGCGAGGCGTACTTGTGCGCCGCGGTCGGACATGAGGGAGACGCGCTTGATGGAGTCCACCAGGCTGGCGATGTCGACGGTGGCGATGGCGTTGTGGGCCTTCGGCAGGAGGGTGCGGAAGGGCGGGAATTGGGCGTCCAGGAGGCGGGTGGTAATGCGACGGTTTTCGCCGACGATGCCGAGGAGGCCTTCTCCGCCGAGGGTGTCATTGGCACCGCCGAGGGCAAGTTCCACGGGGGCGGTGGAGGTGGCGGCAAAGGTTTTGGCGGTTTCCGACAGCATCTTGTTGGGGATGAGGACGGCGGCGTCGCTGAAGGAGGCGAAGGGGTCCCATTCGAATTTGCGGACGGCCAGGCGGAAGCGGTCGGTGGCGGCGAAGGTGACGGTGTCGCCATCAATTTCCATGCGGATGCCGGTGAGCATGGGGATGGAGTCGTCGCGGCCGGCGGCGACGGCGACTTGTTTGACCGCGTCGACGAAGATGTCGGCGGGGATGCTGCCAGTTTGGGTGGGCAGGGTGGGGAGGGCGGGGTAGTCCTCTACCGGCATGGTGGGCAGGGTGAATTTGGCGTTGCCGCAGTTGATGTGGAGTTTTGCGCCGTCCACGCTGACGGTGGCGGTGGTTTTGGGGAGGGCTCGGGTGATATCGGAGAGAAGTTTGCCGGAGACGACGACACTACCTTCTTCCACCACTTCGGCGGGAATGGTGATTTCGGTGGAGACTTCGTAGTCGAAGCCGTTGATGGTGAGTCCGTTCTCGTTGACGGTGAGGAGGACACCGGCGAGGACAGGCATGGCGGGGCGTTGGGGAATGCTGCGGGCGACCCAGGTGACGGCATCAGCGAAATCGCTGTGGTCGACACGGAAGTTCATATCGGTGAGTTCCATGAGCGTACGGGTCTCCTTCTCATCACAACTTTCTGTTGTTTAGGTTAGCTGGTTCGGAAGGGTTTCTCATCTGAGATCGACGCTGAGATTCCGGATGGTGAGGGTTTGTGTTGTGTTGTCCCCACGCCCTATTTCTATTCTTCTTCTCTTTAAATGTGTAGTTCTAGTAATAGGGGTTGTGGAAGATGTGGATGACGGTGGTTCTGTGCAGTTGAGCGCCGTTTTTGCGGTGTGAATTTTTCTGGGGAAATTGTGGATGAATTGTGGATAACTTGGGGCGGTTGTGGATAACTTGGTGTGGGGTTCACAAGAGCTGGCGACTTATCCACCCGTCACCCCCAGATTTGTGGTGAGTTATCCACAGCCGTGAGCTGCTCGTTGGGGACAAAGATTTGTCCAGGTCAAATCCCATTTTCAGCCAAGAATAATTCTCTCGTGGCGAATACCACAGCAATAATTGTCGCAACGACAGGGACACGTCACTCCTCTTCCTGAAACTGGCGTTACACATCCCCCGGGGTTGTGAATAAACTACTGGTATTTATTCTGTGTAAAAATCGGCTTGGAGTGGCGACTTGCGAGCACCAGGGAGCCGGAATGGGCAGCGGGCTGGGCAGCCGCAAGGGTGGCTAGTAAGTCAAAAGGATGAGCGTAAGGGCGGGCAGCCGCAGGGGCATTACCCCTACTGATCGAACTCGGCGCGCTTCTTGATATCCGCGGTAAGCTGCTGCACCTGCGTGAACACCGTGCGATCATCCTTGATCTGCTTCGAGATCTTCCGCTCCGCATACATGACAGTCGTGTGATCGCGTCCACCAAACGTCGAGCCAATCTTCGGCAGCGACATCTCCGTCAATTCCCGGCACAAATACATGGCGATCTGGCGGGCAGTAGCCAACGGCCGCGTCTTCGACGGACCACACAACTCATCCACACTGGTCGAATAGGCTTCCGCCACCACCGTCATAATGGTCGCAGCCGTTACCTCCACCTGCTTATCGGCAGGCACCAGATCCCGCAGGACCACCTGCGCCAACTCGGGGGTCAGCGGCTGCTTATTGAGAGACGCGAACGCCGTCACCCGAATAAGAGCACCTTCCAGCTCACGAATATTGCGGTCGATACGCGAAGCGATTAACTCCAGCACCTCATTGGGTACCTGCAGCTTCTCCACCTGGGCTTTCTTGTGCAAAATTGCGGTACGGGTCTCTAAGTCCGGAGCCTGAATGTCCGTAATGAGGCCCCACTCGAAACGGGTCCGCAGGCGATCTTCCAGCGTGGACAGCAACGCCGGCGGCCGGTCGGAGCTAATAACAATCTGCTTATTGGAGTTGTGGAGCGCCTCGAAGGTGTAGAAGAACTCCTCTTGGATGCCCTCCTTGCCTTCGATGAACTGAATGTCATCAACCAGCAACAGGTCACAGTCGCGGTAGCGCTTCTTGAACTTCTCCTTGCGGTCATCACGCAGCGAATTAATGAAGTCGTTGGTGAATTCCTCGGTAGAGACGTAACGAACCCTGAGCTGCGGGAACAGTTGTCGCGTGTAGTGGCCGATGGCATGCAGCAGGTGCGTTTTGCCCAGGCCGGAGCCGCCCCAAATGAACAGCGGGTTATATGCGTGGGCAGGGGCCTCCGAAATAGCCCAGGCGGCGGCGGTAGCGAAGCGGTTGGAATCGCCTACCACGTAATTGTCAAAGGTGTACCGCGGGTTCAAAGTTGGCGCCGGGGTTGCTTCGGCGGGGACAGCGGAGGTGGGTGACGGTGGTTTCTGCGTCACGTCCTGTTCGGGTCGCTCGGGGCTACGGTAGGTGGCTGTCTCCTCCTTCGTATCTGCGGACTGCGTGTTTGCGAGTTGCGTGGTGTATTGGCTCGCGGCGCGTTGTGTATCTGCGGCGACGGTAGTGGCCGGGGGAGTGCTTGCCGTGTCCGGGGTGGCGGGGGCGTCACCTTGCGGGAACTGTGGCCGGGTGATCGGCGTGGCAATGTTCTCGGGGCGGTAGGCGGGGATGTCCTCGGGCAGGATGCGGTCTTGTGCCACCACCGGCGGGCGCGGCCAGGGACCCGTCACCGGGTCAGCGTTGAGAGCTTCGCGGAGAAGGGCATGCGAGTCGTTGGGGTCTGCGTTGGTGGCGGAAGCTTTCTCGATGACCTTAACAGCCAGAGTGACTTCTTCGCCCAGGAATTTCTCAAGTGCGCAGGTGATGGGTTCGTGCAGGGTGCGCTCGATGGCTTCTTTGGCGAAGGTGTTGGGCGCGGAGAGGAGGGCAAACCCGTTGGTGTATTGGATGGGTTTGACGAGTTTGAGCCAGGCGCGCTGTTGGGGGGAAAGGCAGGGGCTAGTGGAGTAGGGGTTGGCGGACGCGGTTTTAAGTTCGTCGAGGACTTGTCCCCAAATGTGGTGGAGGTCTTGGGTTTGCGTCACCTTTTCCTCCTATCACAAGACTTTCCCGGGCGATGGTGGTCATCGTCCTCGTTATGGGGCGCTGCGGTGTGATCTAACTCTGCCACTGGCGTGGCGTGGGCAGATCGGTTTTTAGTTTGCGCCGGTTGATGAGCTCGGCTGGTTATTCCTCTGTTTTTTGGTGTTCTTTGACGAGCCTTCGACTACCTGCGGGTCATCGAGGTACGACAAAGTTATCCACACGAGTTATCCACAAGTGTAGATAGTCCTCTGGCAGGATTCATAAAGAAACCGTGGGGGAAGTTATCCGGTGCGGTTTCTGTGGTGACGGTGTCGGGGTGGTGAGGCGTCGGCACCGTCGGTTCTGCCTATGAGTACTTTTTGGTCGCACGTCCTGATGGGGGTGCGACCAGATTGTTTTATCACAGTTAATTCATCGATAGGCGGGGAGTTGCGAGGAATAAATTCCCTTACTTCCCGTCTCGATGGCTCGGTGTGTGGCGAGGCACGAATTGGAACCTTAGTTGGCATGAAGCCTTTCGCGCAATGTTAGGCGAAGGGGGTCTGTTAGCCCCCAGAGAACCCGCTGGTCTCGTCCTGGCAAATTGTTTCCATTTTTCTTCCACAATGCGAGAAATGCGAATTACATGCTTGTAACCTGGGCTTTTCTTTCTCGGAAGTCTCAACCTCAACTTCAACCATCAATTTTTCCTCCCTCACCCCCTAGCTCCCCGGCAGCTGCTCCGCTAGGCTTAATCCTTTTTGATTTGTCCTACGTGAACTAGTAGTCTTGTAAAGTCATTCCGCATACGCGCACACTCTGTGCGGCCACGCAATGTACTCCACCTTTTTCACCAGCCCATGGACAGGTGTGGTGGTCAGTACCATCCGGAATCGTAGAGCGGGATCTTTAGCCGAAACCCGCACTGAACCCAGTGCATGACAATTAGAGGAGTGGTGACCGTGGCCAAGGGCAAGCGGACCTTCCAACCGAATAACCGTCGTCGCGCTCGCGTGCACGGCTTCCGCGCCCGCATGCGGACCCGCGCCGGACGTACCGTCATTTCTCGCCGTCGCGCTAAGGGCCGCGCTTCCCTGTCCGCATAATTCGGAGCGAAGCGGCACTTATGCTTTCGCAGGAGAACCGCCTCCATCGGAGCTCTGACTTCCGCCGAGTAGTACGCACCGGAGTCAAGGTGAACTACGGCCGCGTGGTGGTCTACGCCGCACGACAGGATAGCGATAAGGAACTGGCAGTAGTCGTTGCCCGCTCCGCCCCCCACACGCAGACGCCGGGAACCCCCCCGCGAGTCGGACTGATCGTCAGCAAAGCCGTCGGGAATGCAGTTGTGAGACACCAACTCTCCCGGCGGCTCCGGCATACCTGCCGAGAATTACTCCCCAGCATGCCCAGCGGAATCGACATCGTCATCCGCGCCCTCCCCGGTGCCCAACTCGCCCCGTCCCGCTGCTTGGAAAACTGGCTAGCGGAATGCCTCTGCACTATCGCCGCCAAACCTGCCCTGCGTGCGCACCCCGCTACTGCGGCCTCACACTAAGGAGACCGCATGCGCAACGACCAGAACGACAACGCCCACGACGTCCACACCTACCAGGACGCCCACGGCGTCCCCGACTGTCAGGACGGGCTTGATGGGCTTGTTTCTTGGGAGGGTCGTGACGGTCCCGTGTGCAACGATGGTGACGACCATGACAGTGCTGCAGCTACGCTTCCCGATAAGCGGCCCGGTTCCGTCGACAGCGACTACGAGTTCCGTCACCGTTCCTGGAAAAATCCACGGGACTGGGCCAGCCTGCTCCTCATCGAGGCAGTGTACTTTTATCGCGTCGCTATCAGCCCCCTGAAGCCGGTACCCACCTGCCGCTTCCAGCCCACTTGCTCCGCATATGCCCTGGAAGCGCTGCAAGTTCATGGACTGTTCCGTGGACTTTGGTTGTCAACTATTCGTATCCTTAAATGTGCGCCCTGGCACCCTGGCGGCTACGACCCCGTACCCCCTCCCCGCCACCACAACAAGTCCCGCCAAGCCGCATCTGAACCCCCAACTGAGGAGAATTAGCCACAGTGTTGGACTTTATCTACTACCCCATCTCCTGGATTTTGTGGGCATGGCACAAAGCCTTCTCTTGGCTACTCGGTGCCGTCGGCCTGCCCGTCGACAGCAGTCCCAACGTCTCCGGCGCTGCCTGGGCACTCGCCATCGTGTTCCTCACGGTGACGGTCCGACTCATCCTCCTCTACCCGATGGTGAAGCAGATCCGCACCACCCAGAAGATGTCGGAACTGCAGCCGCAGATTAAGGCCATCCAGAAGAAGTACGCCAACGACCGCCAGCGGATGTCCATGGAGATGTCTAAGCTGCAAAAGGACAACGGCGTCAACATGGCCATGGGCTGCCTCCCCATGCTGGTGCAGATCCCCGTGTTCATCGGCCTCTTCCACGTGCTCCGCATGTTCAACAAGATGGGCAACCGCGCCGGCGGCCTCGGCTACACCGCAGCACAAACCCGTAACGCCGGCAACTACTTCTTCAAACCCAACGAGGTGCAGTCCTTCCTGGACGCCCGCCTTTTCGGCGCCCCACTGTCCGGCTACATCTCGCAGCCCAAGGACCAGTACGCTGCCTTCTACCCGCTGGGTGGCTACCACCCCGAGGATGCGCATAGCCTTTTCGTCGCCATTCTTTGCGTCACTATCCCCATGCTGCTGATCTCCGCAGTGGCCACCCACTTCAACGCTCGTATGTCGATTAACCGGCAGACCGCTGCCGCCGCTGCCAACCCGCAGGCGAACGTCATGAACAAGATGATGCTGTGGTTCTTCCCCATCATGATTCTGGGCACCGGCGTCATGTGGCACGTTGGACTCCTCACCTACATGCTGACGAACAACATCTGGACCTTCTGCCAGCAGTACTTCCTGTACAAGAAGATGGATAAGGAAAAGCTGGAAGCCAAGGAGAAGTTGGACGAGGCCCGCGCCGCCAACGCCCCGCGCCCCGGTGCGAAGCCGAAGCGCGATAAGCACGGCAAGGTGATCGTCGTGGAGCAGCCCAAGGTTGTGGAAACCGCGGTGGTAGAGAAGAAGCCCCGTGGTTTCTCCGCGCTGTTTAAGAGGAAGGGTGACGGTGCCGCCGAGACCAGTGCCGCTGAGTCTGATTCTGTTGGTGGCCCTGCTGATGCTGTTGTTGGTGCGAAAGCCAGCGATGCTGCCGTGAAATCCGTTGCCGGTGCTGCCGGTGCGAAGAGCTCGCCAGCTGGTGCTGCTGACAGTGCACAAGCGGAGGCGAAGGCGCAACGTCAGGCTGCACAGCGTGCCCGCCAGCAAGCCAACAAGAACCGTAAGGGCAAGAAAAAGAAGAAGCGCTAATCGCTCGTTTCTTCACCCCCAGACCTACCAACACCCAGCTGCCGCTGGATGACCTTAAAGGACAACACATGAGTAAGCAACAGAAGCTTATTGATGAGGGCGAAATCGCCGCCGATTACCTGGAGCAGTTCCTCGACATTATCGACTTCGATGGCGACATTGATCTTGACGTGGAAGGCGACCGCGCGTCTGTCAGCATTGACGGCGGAGAGAACCTCGACATGCTGGTCGGCCGTGACGGCCAAGTGCTGGAAGCCATCCAGACCCTCACTCGCCTCGCGGTGCAGGAAGTCTCCGGTGACCGCTCCCGCCTTATGCTCGACATCGCCCGTTGGCGAGCCGACCGTCGCGATACCCTTCGTGCCCTCGCCCAGGAGGGTGCTCGCCGGGTAGAGGAGACTGGTACCCCTGTCGAGCTTGAACCGATGAGCCCCTTCGAGCGGAAGGTTGTGCACGACGCCATTGCCAAGATCGAAGGGGTCGTCACTGAGTCTACTGGCGAGGGCAAGAACCGACACGTGGTTCTTTTGCCTGAGGAAGAGTACGAGGAGAACGAGGACTAAAGGTTCTCCTCCGCGTTTCTAGAGCTGTTGAGTGTGGGTCGAGCGTGATGCTCGACCCACCTTTTTTGTGCGTTGGTGGTCCTTTTTCGCGAATAACAATGGTGTGGTTCACTTTATTTTGTTACTAGGTCAGTTGAGAGGTTTCACTTATTGACCCTGGCAGTGCGGCATACACAGAGTTATCCACATTGTGAATAACATCTGTGTAATTCTCTTTTACCTGGTCAAGCCGTGGTGTTTCACGTGAAACGGTTTGTTTTTAATTGTTCGTGGGGGGTATGTGGATAAGACTGTGCATAACTCTCCTACATGTGGATAACATTGTCGTTAAAGCGCAGTCGCGTTGTTCGAGTAGGCGTCTCCGGGTAGCGTGGGAGTCAGTTCCAAGGCAGCTCTATCCTGGCTGTATCGTCGGTCCACCTCTTGAGGAGAATCCTGTGACTACTCCCTCTTCCGTCATCGCAGAAATGTTTGGCGAACGCACGCCGCTTGCTGATGCGTACGCCCACCTCTTGTGTACCGCTGGCATTGAGCGTGGTCTTATCGGACCGCGCGAAGCTGACCGGATTTGGAATCGCCACATCCTCAATTCGGCTCTCCTGGCGGATATTCTTCCCGAGGGAGTTTCCGTTGCTGATATTGGCTCTGGTGCCGGCCTGCCTGGAATTCCTGTTGCGATTGCTCGGCCGAACCTCTCTGTAACGCTTATCGAGCCGCTACTGCGGCGGGTCAACTTCCTCCATGAGGTTGTTTCGGAACTCGGGCTTACTAATGTCACGGTTGTACGTGGTCGTGCAGAGGAAAAGTCCGTTCACCATGAAGTCGGTACGGTGGACTATGTGACATCCCGAGCGGTGGCACCGCTAGCCAAACTCGCTAAGTGGTCTGCTCCTTTTGCGCATTCCGGGTCCTACTTGGTTGCGTTGAAAGGATCGACTGCTGCCGAGGAGATCGAGCGGGATGGTCTGCTGGTGGGAAAGGCCGGCTGGCGCAAGGAAGAGGTCGTTCAACTTCATCGCGATGGGGGAGTGGAAGACACTTACGTCATCCGCGCCATCCATATCTGACGGAGTGATTGCCTATGGCGGTCAACGGTGAGTCTTCGTGCGGTCGCTTATATTTAGCTGATCCGCAAGGCTTCATGGTATGAAGATCCACGGAACGTGATAATCAGCAGGTGCAAGAGCATCAGCGGGTTCGTGCTTTTGTGAGTCTAAAAGCTGATCGCGTCAATGACGTTCCGAGGCCGCTGTGTACAGTGGATCTCTCATTGCAGGGGCGTTGGTCGTTGCCAGCTTTTTAGTTGGTGAGAATTTGACTTTAGTGGAGACTCTGCCGCAGCACTCTGATGCCCTGTGTTCAGGGAGATTGCTGAGATGATGTTTTAACATTTGGACGCAGTGTGTTACTCACGCTGATAGCCTCTCCATGTCGCATAGAGAGGGATGCTCGGGCGGCACTCTCAACAGCGGGTGTTTTCATGTGGTGACGTTTGAAACCAGTAGCAATCGCCAGTGTGTGAACGGCGCTTCTTATGACACCTTGTTTCCCGTGAAACAATCCGCCCGCTGGCTCAACTTTAATTGGACAATGACATGAGATCGATGCTCCCAACTTTTTGCACCACGTTTCACGTGAAACGAATATTGGGGGAGCAGCAAAAAACTGATGCCCCGAAAAAGGGGTAATCGTGAGAGAATACAAAGAGACAGTTTCACGTGAAACACACAAAAGGACTATTGCAAAGATGAGCAGCTACTCCGATACTCCCATCGCGGAAGCAGCTGAGCGCGCATCTCGAATCATTCACCGAATGGATCTCGACGATCTGCCGCGCCCTGCATTCCGTCGAATGCTCTCTGTCGCCAACCAAAAAGGTGGCGTCGGAAAGACCACCTCTGCAGTAAACCTTGCGGCTGCACTTGGACTCTACGGGATGCGCGTGCTCGTCGTCGATCTCGACCCACAGGGAAACGCGTCTACCGCACTAGGAGCAGAGCATCGATCAGGGACACCATCGAGCTACGAACTTCTACTGGGGGACTGCAAGCTCGAAGAATGCGTACAGAAATCTACAGCTGGCGAGAACGTGTTTGTTGTACCCGCAACAATTGATCTCGCGGGTTCTGAGATTGAACTTGTCGGAATGGTGGCACGGGAAAACCGTCTGAAGGATGCCCTCGACGATGATTATCTCGACGAACTCGATGTGGATTTTGTCTTTATCGACTGTCCGCCGTCACTCGGCCTCCTGACCATTAACTCAATGGTGGCAGCTAATGAGATCCTGCTCCCCATTCAGTGTGAATACTACGCACTTGAGGGCGTGGGACAGCTCCTCAACAACATCAACCTCATTCAGATGCACCTCAATAAGAATCTGCATCTGTCCACGATTCTTCTGACCATGTTTGATGGTCGCACCAAGCTTGCCGATCAAGTGGCCTCCGAAGTGCGCAACCACTTTGGCGAAATCGTCCTCGACACCATTATTCCGCGCTCCGTGAAGGTGTCTGAAGCCCCCGGATTTGGCCAAACGGTCATCCAATTTGACCCGGGCTCTACCGGTGCCAAGACATACCTAGAGGCAGCCCGCGAAATCATCATGCGTGGTGCCCGTGAGGAAGAAGAATATCGTGAAGAAGTCGGAGAAGATTAATGGCGAAGAAGCGTAATGGTGGGCTCGGACGCGGACTAGCTGCCCTCATCCCCACAGATGATCGCCCCGCCGGCCCCCGCCTCGGAGACGCGGCAGCAGACATCATCATGGGTTCCGGCAATCGGGAGACTGACGCTGGCACCCGCCAGGCACCAAAAAAGTCTGGCGATAACAGCCGTACGGCAGCAGCAACAGCTGCCAAGAAAGCAAAAACGCGTCCCGTGGGTGCCGTGTATCGTGACATCCCCATCGGCTCCATCCGTCCCAACGAGAAGCAGCCGCGCACCGTCTTCGACGAAGATGCCATGAACGAGCTAGTGCACTCCGTCAAGGAATTCGGACTCTTACAGCCCATCGTAGTGCGGGAAATTGCGCCCAAAACCTACGAAATTATCATGGGCGAACGACGCTGGCGTGCCAGCCAAAAAGCCGGCCTGGAGACCATTCCGGCGATAGTCCGCCAGACTGACGATTCAGAAATGCTGCGTGACGCGCTCCTCGAGAACATTCACCGCGTGCAGCTGAACCCGCTAGAAGAAGCAGCAGCCTATCAACAGCTGCTGGAAGAGTTCGACGTGACGCATGAACAGCTCGCCGACAAAATCGGACGATCACGACCGGTCGTCACCAATATGATCCGCCTCCTCAAACTGCCGGTGCCAGTACAGCGTCGGGTTGCAGCGGGTGTTCTTTCTGCTGGGCATGCGCGCGCCCTCCTCGGTGTAAAGACCGGAAGTAGCGGCCAAGAAGCACTCGCTGCTCGCATTGTGGCCGAGGGTCTCTCTGTTCGGCAGACTGAAGAAGCAGTCACACTCCTCAACAATGGGGGGAAAACGACTGCGCCGAAGAAGGCTGTGGCAAAGGCGGAGATTCCGGCCAGCATTAAAGCCGGGGCGACCCGTCTCTCCGACGCTCTCGACACGACAGTGAAGGTAGCGATGGGCCGGAAGAAGGGTCGAATCGTCATCGACTTTGGTGATGTCGAGGATGCACAACGCATCATCGATTTGCTCAACAGCCTTGGATGAAAATAGCACAAAATAGCCAAAAAACAGCAAAAATACAAAGGTGTAAGTACTCTAGGTTTTTTCGTCACTGTGACAGTGACGAAAATGGGGCAAAACAGACCGGGAAGGAGGCCACTGTGGCAGATTTACGCATCGTGCCGCTCGAACTCTCCATGGTCGAGGAGCTACCTCACCACTCCCGCGTCTGCGCCTTTTGGGAAACCGACCGCGAGCCCGGACACATCGAGCGCGGCTACGATGACTCCTTCGAAAAAGAAGCATGGCTCTCCGCCGTTCTCCTCGAATGGGGCGTCTGCGGGCAAGTGCTCGTAGCAGACGAACGTGCCGTCGGACTCGTTCTCTACGCACCCCCAAACTACATCCCACGCCACAAACTGCTCCCCAGTGGACCCGTCAACCCCGACGCCATGGTGCTGAGCCACGTCTACATCACTGACGAATACCGCTCCGTCATGGCCTACGTGAGACTCATTAATGCAGCTGTGGCGGATCTGCGCGACCGCGGCGTTCGGGCCGTGGAGGCCTTCGGTAGGGAAGGGGATGCGGGATCCTATGCGCGGGACGCGGATACCAAATCCGCTCTTGACCACCTCTGCATTCCCACGCGAGACGTGTTGTCGGCCTGTGGTTTCAAAGAGATTGTGCCGCATCCGCGGGTGTCCCGCTGGCGCATGGACGTCGATAAACGCAACCTGTGGCAGCAGTCCGTGAAAGCGGCACTGGATCAACGGTATGTCGACCGGATGATTGAACTCATCACCTATGAAACCGAACGCGTACCGGTCGGAGCTGGAGCTGATGCCGGAGCGAAAACAAGAACCGAAGCTGAAGCGACACCAGGAGCCAGGACAGAGGCGCGAGCAGGAGCCAGGACAGAGGTAACACCAGGACCCGGCACCGCGACCACAACGCAAAGCGACACTGAGGCTGGAAATTCAGTGAAGCGAGCGCTTAAGAGAGACGAGCGAACAAGAGACGAGCGTCGGAGAGTACGGCACGTGTCGGTAAGCGGAAACGCCGACTAGCAAAGGCGTCACGCAGTGCTGGCGCCGATTAGCGTGGGTGTTACGCAGCGAACGTGCCGGCTAGCGGAACCCCGGCTAGCGGAGGCTCTTGCGCTCCACTTCAAGAAGCTCAGCGAAAGTGAAAGACCCAGTAGACAGCGTGTCGTCATTCATCAGATAAAGCCGCTTCACAGCCACCACAATGCCCTCGGCTATCGCGTCACGACCCTCCGCAGACAACAGTAGTTCACGGTCATGCTTATTCGTAATGTAGCCCAGCGAGGCACAAATCGACGGCATACGGGTCAACCGCAGCACATCCCACGTGCGACCATGCGAACGACAATCCGTCAGCCCGGTACGGGCCACCACCTCACGCTGCACAAACTGGGCAAGTAGCTTACCGACCGCGCTCACTTTGCCGTGGCTATTGCGGAAGAAGAATGTGGCCACACCGTTGGCCAAGTCGTTAGGGTAGACGTCGCACTCCATGGTGATCATCAAGTCGCCATCAACCTGGTTCGCCATCTGGGCGGCACTATCCGGGGAAATATCTCCACCGCGCGGGTGAGTGATAAACGTTTCCACACCCAACGCCATCATGCGGCCCTCAATACGGTTCGCTATATCCCACACCACTTCGTCGTGCAGGTCCGCAATATCCTCCGGCAGCAACTCCCCATACTGGCCAGTGCCGTTATACACATGCGGGTTCAAGATAATGCGTTTGCCGGACAAACTCGGACCGGACGAGCGAACAATCTCCTGTTCCACAATGTTGGAGGGGGAACCGCCGGTAACGCGCCGACCCAGCCGGCTAAGCGACTGGAGGGTGGCGGGGCCGCAGATACCGTCAGCAGAGAGGCCAAACTCCCGCTGGTAGTTCAGCAGGGCAACGTGAGTGTTGGGGCCAAAAACGCCGTCGATCCGGCTGGTGTAGAAACCCAGCTCTTGGAGGGAGTCCTGGAGGGTAGCAACGTCGTCACCGAACATAAGGTTGGTGGGCATGAAATTGAGGACGCGACAGCCCAGTTTGTGGCTAGCTTCGGAGAGGGCGCGGCGGGTCATGGGGCCCACGTGGCCGTCGACAACGAGCCCCCGCTGCTGCTGAAAGGCGCAGATGGCAGTGGTGAGGTCGTCCTCGGCATTCACAACAAAACCCAGCTCAATGAGCTGCTGACGCACGTCTCCGGGGGTGGAGGGGTTCGTGCGGGGTTCTGTCATGATGAGTCTCCTAGCGCACCAGACACAAGAATGGCTTAGTTCAATCTTAAAAGGTTAGGCCAAATAGCACACAACCAAGCGGCACGGGTCGCACAACCCGTGCCGCTTGGTTAGCCCGTCATGGACTCGTCACCAACCCGCAAGGGGTGGAACAGATGGGCCGATGTTTACAGTTCGTCCTTAATGGCGGCCATGATGGCGGCTTTGGGCCGGGCACCGGTGAGGGTCTTGGCGACCTTGCCGTCCTTGAAGAGGAGCATGGTGGGGATGGACATGACGCCGAACATTTGGGCGAGGGCCTGCTGCTCGTCGACGTTGACCTTGCCCACTACCAGCTTGTCCTTGTTTTCGGTGGCAATCTCGTCGATGACGGGGCCGACGGCCTGGCAGGGGCCGCACCAGGTTGCCCAGAAGTCCACCAGGACAGGAAGTTCGGCTTCAGCGACGACGGAACGGAAGTTGTTGGAGGTGACGGTGATGGTGTCGGACATCGGAGATCTCCTTTAGTGCAATCGAACGATGTGGAATAGAGATAAATGTCGTGGCAATGCGATGGGCGAGGGAAGCGTGCGAGGGGCGTGCTGTGCCTCGCCGGCGGTGTGCCAGTTAGGAGGGGTGGTTCATCAGCCAGGCTTGAGCATCTAGGGCGGCGACACAGCCGGAGCCGGCGGCGGTAACGGCCTGCTGGTAGTGGTCGTCGACAAGGTCGCCGCAGGCAAAAACGCCGTCAATGTTAGTGCGGGAGCTGCGGCCGTCCACCTTTACGTAGCCCTTGGCGTCAACCTCAACCTGGTCGCGGACCAGCTGGGACTGTGGGTCGTGGCCGATGGCGACGAATAGGCCTTCGACGGGGAGGTCGCTGAGTTCACCGGTGACGGTGTTCTTGATGCGGAGGTTGTTGAGGGTGTTCTCGCCCTGTACCTCGTCGATGACGGAGTTCATGAGGAAGCGGATCTTGGGGTCGGCTTCGGCGCGTTCGGACATGATGGGGCTGGCGCGGAACTCATCGCGGCGGTGGATGAGGGTGACGGACTTGGCGAAGCGAGTGAGGTAGGTGGCTTCTTCCATGGCGGAGTCGCCACCGCCGACGACAGCGATGTCCTTGTCTTTGAAGAAGAAGCCGTCGCAGGTGGCGCAGGCGCTGACACCGCGGGCTTTGAATTCTTCTTCGCCGGGAACGTTGAGGTAGCGGGGAGCGGAGCCCATGGCCAGGATGATGGTCTTGGCTCCATAGGTAACCCCAAGGGATTCAACGGTTTTGATCTCTCCGGTGAGGTCGATCTTATCGACTTCTTCCGTGCGGAGTTCAGCGCCGAAGCGTTCGGCTTGGCCGCGCATTTCCTCCATAAGCTTGGGGCCTTCGATACCTTCGTGGAAGCCGGGGAAGTTTTCGATGACCGTGGTGTTCATGAGGAGGCCACCAGCGGCGAAACCTTCAAACACAATGGGTTCTAATTCTGCGCGGGCGGCATAGATGGCGGCAGTGTAGCCGGCCGGACCGGAGCCAACAATGATAACGTCAGCGACAGTGTCGGGAGTTTTCTCAGCCACGATTGTCCTTCTGTGAGATCGATGTGTTGTTCTCATTTTAGTGAAACGGGTACCCCCGAGCATTTATTCCCTACGGGGTATAGGAAAACCTTCCAGGGGCAGCCGGCAACTAGGCACTCTGGAGGAGGAGAGCGTCCTGGGCGGCAGACCGAACAAGGCGAGCGCGGGCGCGGTTACGGCGGCTCTTGACAGTGCCGAGGGGCGCGCCTACCAGCTCGGCGGTTTCCTGCAGGGTGAAGCCGATAACGTCCACGAGGAAGATGGCTTCGCGCTGATCGGTGGGGAGTTCTTTGAGCATCTGCTCCACGCTGTAGTTGTAGCCGTCCACGAGGGGCCAGTCCGTGCAATCGCAGAGGGGCTGATCGAAGCCTTCGCAGAGTTCGGAGGTGGGGTGGCGGTGGAGGCGGCGTTGGTGGTCGATAGCGGCGTTGGTAACAACACGGGCAACCCACTGAACCAGGTTGGAGCCGCGTCGGGGGAGTTTGCGGGAAAGCAGGTTCACGCAGGCGTCTTGCAACGCATCTTCAGCGTCGTCGTGGTTGCGGCAGATGCTGTAGGCGATGGTGCGGTAGAGGCCAGTGTTGGCGTCGAAAGTGTCGAACAGGTCGCGGTGGGTCGCGAACATGTCGTTAGGCAGGAAACGCTCTTCGACAGAGCTAAGCATGGTAGGTCCTGAAAGCATGACGCCGCACGGTGGAGAGGCCGTGTCGAGTGGTGGAGCACCCTTGTTGCGTACTACTTTAGGAACACGCGTACATCCGTGGGGGAGCTAGATTTGCGGTGATGGGCCCCCAGGAGGCGAAATGCGGAGATGTTACCGCAGGTAAGAGTACATATTTGTGCATGAAAAAGAGGACCGAAAAAAGAATTTTAGGGCTGAAAAAGTGGATGAGCGAGGGTACTGGGCTGGGCTAGGAGAGTGTGGACGGCCTGGCTCAAATGGGTAAAAGGCTGGGCTAGGAGATGGCCGGTGAAAGGCCCGGAAAAGACGGGACGGGAGTGCTCGCTAGGAAGGCTTGTGGGAGGTGTCCTGGGGGAGCTGCTGGGTCTCCGGTTGAGACTGCGGTTGAGACTCTGTTTGGGTTTGCGGCTGGGGATGCGATTGTGTTTGGGTGGTGGTGCGGTGGAGGTCCTCGACGCCGGCTAGAGGGTTGTGTAGGGCGGCGAAAAGGCCAGCGCCGATGCCGGTGGCTAGGGCGATGCTCACCAGTGAGGCCACAAAGAAGCGTAGCGGCGAGGTGTGGTGGACATTGTGGGGGGTAGTTTCCTCCACCACGTTGATGGTTTCCAGGGGAGTGCTGTCGGCGGTCGCGCCGTCCTCGTTCATGGCCATGTTGAGAGAGTTGGCACCGTCACCACTGCTGCTGGTGAGGGTATCTTCCTCGGCTTGCGGCGCTTCCTCGGCCCGCGCCTCAGTTCCGGTCGGCGTCTGCGCTTCATCCTGCGCCTGACTGTCGGTCTGTGCGGGCGCCTCTGCGTCGGCCTGCACTTCAGCTCGCTCCTGCGCCCGCGCATCAGCCCGAGCGTGCGCCTCGGCCCGCGCCTGCGCCTCTGCCTGCTCCGCGACCGGCACCTCCGCCGTAGCAACCAGCGCCGTCTCCACCGGCTGCGGAACGCGAATAACCTTGTCGGCCGCCGTCACCAAAATCACCCGCTTGCCAGGCTGCTGGCTATCCGTCGCCAGCCACGTCACCTCCCCTTCAGCATTCTTACCCTTGTAGGACACCAGCCGGTAGCGGCCGTCGCACACGTAAGCGCCGGGCAGCAGGTAGCCAGCCACCGGGGCCAACTTCGGAAGGGAAATCCGGGTAGTCAAGGGGCTGGTGCCGCCCGCGGTCAACTCCAGGGCCTCGTTGAGCTGGTCGGGAACATGCTCATCAATAGCTACCCCCGAGGCAGCCCCAGTGGTGCTGGAGCGGGAAGAGGCCCGCCGCCCAAAGTAGCGGCCACCCGGCCCGGGCAGGCGTGCCAACAGCCGCTCCAGCGTCCCCACCTCCGGCAGGGGGCTGAGCGACAGAATAAGCACAGTAATGCCCACCAGTAGCAGCCCGGCAATAATCACCCGAATGATCATGCCGCCGGAGCCCAACTGGTCGGACAGGTTGCGGATAAACGGAATGTGGTCCACCCCAAACGCCACCGCAACGGCCACCAGCGACGCCCCCAGCACCCACACGCAGGTGTGCAGCACCTCCCGCGAATTCAGCGTCCCAATACTGCGTTTCAGCAGGTAGGCACCGATGCCAGCGCCGGCAATGAAAGCACAGCCGTTGGCCACACCCAGCAGAATCACCACCGACTCCGTATTGGGTGCCATGGTGATCGCCAAGCTCGACAAAATAATCTTCGTGGTGGTGATGGCGATGATGATGAAGGTGGGCGTCCAGGCCTGCTCGCGGGCGTAGAAGACGCGTAGATGGAGCAGCACAATGCTGTAGGGGATCAGCGTGAACGCGGACAGTGCCACCGTCAACCCAATGGCGGTCGCTGCTGACACCGAGAATCGCCCGTAGGCGTACAGTGCCACCCCGATCTCCGGGCCGAACACCAGCATGAACACCACAACGGGCAGGATGCCGATCATGGTGAGTTTGGTGGCGACGGTGAGGTCCCGCACCACACCCTTCGTGTTGTTGTCGGCGGCGTTGCGGGACAGCCGCGGCATGATGGCCGTAAGCAGCGTCACCCCAATAATGCCGTAGGGCATCTGCAGCAGCAGCCACGCCTGCGAATACACGCCCGGTGCCGCATTATCGGCCATAGAGGCGATGCGGTTAGTGACGAAATAGCCGGCCTGGCTGATGGCCACATACACCACAATGGCGATGCCCATCCCCGCGAACTGCTTAATGCGGCTATCGATACCCCACTCGGGGCGCAGGTCAATACCAATTTTGCGGAGTGGCGGAATGAGCACGACCGCCTGCACCACCACACCCAGGGTGGCGCCCAAGCCCAGAATGAGCATGTGGATGTTGGTGAAGGAGCCGTTGTCGTTGGGGGCCAGACCACCGGGAATCACCCAGTAGAGGGTGACGAAAAAGAGGACAACAATGTTATTCCACACGGGCGCCCACGCCCCCGGCTTGAACACACCCTTCGTGTTGAGGATGGCCATGAGCAGGGCGGATATGCCGTAGAAGAAGATCTGCGGCAACACCAGGTAGGCGAAGTTGGTGGCCTGGTAGACGTTCACTTTGCCGCCGGGGTCCAGGCTGAGGCGGGTGAGCAGCGGCGCGGCAGCCACGCACACCACCGTCACCACAATGAGCAGCACACTGGACACGGTGATGAGCCGGCGGATGAAGGAGGCGCCGTGGTCCGGGTCCTCCTTTTCTGCGCGCACCAGCACGGGCACCACCAGGCTGGTGAGCACGGCGCCCAGGACGATCTCGGTGACGAGGTTGGGAAGCTGGTTGGCGGAGTTAAAGGAGGAGAACACGGCAGCGCCGAGGCTGGCACCCAGCAGGGTGGCTTTGATGAAGCCGGTGATGCGGCTGAGGAGGGTGGCGATAGCCATGGTGCCGGTGGAGCGCAGGACGTCGCTGTCGCTGTCTTCGCTGGCGGTGCCGGTGGCTTCGAGCTGCTGGGCGCGTTGGATGGCGCGGTCGGTTTCTTTACTCATGGGAGCGTCCTTGTCCGTTGCTCCGCCGGATGAGGGGGAGCACGCGCTTCAGGATAAGGAATGCCAGCACGGCTATTGCGGCGAACAGGAGGAAGCCGAGGAGGGGGGTGAGTCGGCTGACGCGGACCGTCATGTTGACGGTGGTGCCGAGCTCTTGCCCGTCGGCGCTCAGGAGGGAGACGTGGACGGGGACGGATGTACCGGAGGGCAGCTGGACCGGGATGTTGACGTTGAGGGAGGCTTGGGCGGGGATGGTGATGGTGCGGGCGGGGGCCAGTTCTGGGCCGGTGGGGGCGCCGTCGCCGTCACCGGTGCGCTGCAGGGTGTGGACTGTGACGGTGACGTCTGCGGGGAGTTCGTTACGGGCGACGAGCACCAGGTCGGAGTCGGTGGAGGCGAGGGTGTAGATGCTAGCGGGTTTGATGAGGGTGACGGAGCCGCGCATGGCATGGCCGGCGAGTGCCATGCTGCGGGCGTAGGCGGTGGGGTAGCCAAGCATGGGGGGCGTGGTGAGGGCGATGCCGGGGCTGCCCTGGTGCTGGTTGGGGCGGTTGTTGTGGCTGGTGGGGACGTTGCCGACGAGGGTGGGGGAGATGCCCCAGGTACGGGTGGTGGTGGCGCGGTAGATGTTGTAGCGGGCGCGTTTATAGAAGCTGTTGTCGCCTTTGTTGGCAAAGACGTTGTGGTAGCGGTTGATGGTGGTGACGGCGCGGTCGACGGTGGCGAGGGGCACGTTCGGTAGCGGCATGCTGGTGAACTGGTCGGTGTTGAGGGTGCCGTGGCGGGGCGTCTGCTTGGATTGGGCGAGTGCGTCGGTGAGGGATTGGGTGGTGATGAGGTTGTGGCGGGCCAGGTAGCGGAGGGTGTCGGTGAAGGTTTTGAGTTCGCTGCCGGTGACGGACCAGTGCTGTGGTGGGGCGATGATGAGGGGGGCGTCGGGGTAGCTGTTGGTGGCGAGGTTTTCGCGGCGGAGGTTGGCGCTGGTTTTCCAGAGGAGGGTGGCGACGGCGTCTTGCATGCGGGCGGTGGCGCTGTCGGCGGTGAGGAGATAGCGGCTGTCGCTGGGGCCGAAGAGGGAATTGGTGGGGTTTTGGCCGGTGGCGGCGAGGGCGGTGGCGAGGGTGCTGTCGAAGGGGGTGACGGTGTAGGTGGTGCCGTCGGCGCGGAACCATTGGCCGTAGCCGCTGTTGGCGACGTCCCGCAGGGGGGCTTTGGGGTTGCGCTGGTAGAGGGTGCGGGCGTGTTGGGCGTCGCGGGTGTAGGGGTTGGGGCTGGTGAGGGCGTTGGAGGCGAGGAGGAGTTCGGGGTGGTCGGCGGTGGCAAGGTCGGCGGTGGTGACCATGCCGACGTTGGGCCAGATGACGTGGCTGGAGAGGCGGGTGCGGAGGAGGTAGGAGGTGACGGCGCGGCTATCGACCATAAGTTGGTGGGGGAGGGCGTCGCCGCGGCTGTGGGCGGTGGCGGAGAGGCTGGCGCCGGCCCAGGGGAGGGCGATGACGCAGCTGTTGGCGGCAAGTCCGCGAAGGTGGTCGAGCCAGGTTTGGGCGTCGCCGCTGTGTTTGCCTTTGTGGACGCCGTCGTGCCGGTTGGTGGGGTTGTTGAGGACCCGGTAGGGGCGGGTCATGCGGTTGACGGTGCGGAGGAGGTCGGGGTCGACGGCGAGGCAGACGGAGTTGCCGAGGGTGCGGTCCCCGAGGAGGGCGGCCCCGGTGTCGAGGAGGGCGCGGAGGCGGCCGTTTTTGGCGAGGGAGATGCCGAGGTTCTCGTTGCGGAGGACAGCGACGGAGCTGAAGCTGTAGTAGCTGGCTTCTTGGGGGGTGGTGGCGAGGGGCCAGAGGAGGGTGATGGGGCGGGGGGCGGTTTGGGCGGGGTCTTGGCTGGTGGTGCCAGGGAGGGAGAGGACGGGGAGGAGGATGCGGGCGTCGTGGAGGCGGGCGCTGTCGGATTTGCTGACGCGTCCGTTGGCGTTGATGAGGAGGGGGTAGACGCCGGGGGCGTGGATGTTGAGGGTGTCGCCGGTGCCGCCGGTGATGCGGGCTTTGAGGGTGAAGGTGGTGGTGGCGCCGGGCCGGAGGGTGGCGTTGAGGCTATGGAAGGGAAGGGCGGTGGGGTAGTTGATTTGGTCTTCGACGAGGGTGTGGCGGAGGGCGTTTCCGTAGGGGGCGTAGTCGCCGCGTTGGAGGCGGAGTTCGATGTCGCTGATGGGGAGTTTGCCGACGTTGGTGAGGGTGCCGTTGATGGTGACCTGGTTGTTGGTGGTCCCGTCGATGATGTTGGGGGTGATGCTGGTGAGGGAGATGTGGAGGGCGTCGGGGGTGGCGTCGGGGACGGGGCTGAGGTCTTGGGTGAGGGTGCGGAGGGTGGCGTTGGTGCGGCTGCTCATGGCGGCGAGGAGGGCGGAGTCTGCGCTGGTGTAGCCGGCGGGGTAGATAGGGTAGGCGGGGGGAGTGCCGTCGGTGCTGGTGGTGGCGTCGCCGCTGTAGTTGGGGGTGACGTCGAGGGCGTTGAGGTAGCTGGTGGTGGCGGCGGTGGCGGTGGCGCCGGCGAGGGCGGTGGGGGCGAGGAGGGTGCAGAAGGCGAGGCTGAGGCCGGCGATGCGGCGGCGCAGCGGTGTCGTCATTGTCCCTCCTATCGTGTGTTGTGGTGACGAGTCTAAGTTACTTGTGAGCTGGTGTGTTAGCTACCGAGTGGGGGGCTACCTGGGGGGTTGAGTGCTGGTGTTGGGGGTGGTGGCGTTGGGGCGGCGGGCGCGTCCGCCTCGCCCGCGATGGCCGCGGCGGCGCTTCTTGCGTGGCAGCCCGCTGGTCTCGTTAGCACTGTTAGTGCCGTTAACACCGTGTGTACCATTCGCCGCGTTCGCATCGTTTGCGCTGGCAGAACCGTGTGCCCCGGGTGTTGCGCTAGCGCTGTTGGCCCTGTTTGCGCCGGCAGTGCTGCGGGCGCCGGCAGTGCTGTTTGCCCTGGCAGCGGGGTTTCCTCCAGCGGCACCGTTAGCTCCGGCAGCTGCGGTGGTTCCGTTGGTGGGGCGGGGACGGTTACGTTTGCCGCCGCGCCGCCGGCCACGACGGTTCCGCCGCTGGCCGCTATTCTGGCCGTTATTCTGCGCACTGGTCTGGCCATTATGGTGGGCGCTGCCCTGGCTACTGTTCTGCTCGTCATAGGAAGGTTCTAGCAGGTCGTCTTCGTCGAGGTCGTCACCCAGAATGTCGTCATCCGGATACTCGCCCTCAATTTGGATCGTCTCGCCGGTGCCGTCACCGGACCCATACTCGCTACGAATCCACGCCGCCACCACGCCCGTCGCCCGGCGAGCGAGCTTCCGTTCATCGGCATAGCTTAAGTGCGCGGGCAGATCCTTCATGGATACCCATTTGACCTCGGAAATCTCGGCGTCCGCGTTGGAAAGCTCCCCGCCCACAAAGCGCAGCAGATAGTGGTGGACAGTCTTGTGGATGCGCTTACCGTCGGACAGGAACCAGTAGTCGATGGTGCCCAGGTGCTTAATGATCTCACCCTCGATGCCCGTCTCCTCACGCACTTCGCGGACAGCGGTCATGGGGACAGTTTCATAGTCCTCAATGTGGCCCTTGGGCAGAGACCACAGGAGGCGACCACGTCGATCGGTCCGGCCGATAAGTGCTACCTTGACAGCGGACAGGTAGACGCGGTTGGTGTGGGGATTATAGGCGCGGCGCATATTGCGCAGCACCAGGCCGCCGGCGGATGTCTCCGGGTAGCTGCGGCCGCGGTTGCGTTTGACCTGGCTCTTGGTGAGGGAGCGGGTGACGGGCCGCCGCCCATTATTCTGCGTGGAACTGCGGGTATAGCGTTTGGGTGCTTTGCCGGCGACGCCGTTGGGGTCGAGGACGATAGCGCCGTTACGGGGGATGCTGGTGGGGCGGGGAGTGGCCGTCGGGCGGGGAGGTGTGGCCGAGGTGCGCGACGTGTTGGTAGACGTGCGGGCTGGGATAGCGGAGGGGCGTGGAGTGGCAGTGGGGCGCGGAGTGGGTTGTGTGGGCGTAGCCGAAGAGGCCGGGGCACGATTCGCCGCGGAGGCTGGTGCGCCGGCCGGGCGGGAACTACGCCGACGCGGAGGCCGGCAATCCCCGCCGGATGGGGTCTTGCGTTCACTGTCCACTATCCCTCAATCCTACTTGTCTGCAGGTATAAGGTCTAAGTTCTTGGCCGAGCAGCTGGCAATGTTAGTAAACTTGCACACGATGACGCATCCCACGAACCAGCAGCCCACTCCCGCGGCGGACACCGCCAACACCCTCGCAGTAGCCTCCGCCACCTCCTCGGCGGACACCGCCAGCACCTCCCCGGTCGGCTCCGCTACTCCCGCGGCGGAGCCCGACCGCACCCTCCACATGATGGCCGCTGCCCAAGCCCAACTCCACACCCTCGCCCCCACCCTCACCCCACTGGCCGCCGCCTTCGAAGCAGCCGGCCACGACCTCTACCTGGTGGGCGGCTCCGTGCGGGATGCCCTCCTCGGCCACCTCGGCATCGACCTCGACTTCACCACCGACGCCCGCCCCGACGCCGTCACCACCATCCTCCGAAACTGCACAGACAACGTGTGGGACATCGGAATTGACTACGGCACCGTGTCCGCCTGCAAAGGCGGCTGGCAAATTGAAATCACCACCTTCCGCGCCGACCAGTACGACGGCATCTCCCGCAACCCCATCGTCCACTTTGGCGACACCCTCGAAGGGGACCTCGTCCGCCGCGACTTCACCGTCAACGCCATGGCCCTGCGCCTCCACGGCGACGGCACCCAAGAATTCTGCGACCCCCTCGGCGGCATCAACGACCTCGCCGCCGGAGTGCTCGACACCCCACAAGCCCCCGAGGTGAGCTTCCACGACGACCCGCTGCGCATGATCCGCGCCTGCCGCTTCGTCTCCAAACTCGGCTTCACCCTCGCCCCCCGCGTCACCGCCGCCATCCAACACATGTCCGCGGAAATCACCCGCATCACCGCCGAACGCATCCAGGCGGAACTCGACAAGCTTATGCTGGGCGCCTACCCGTGGGAAGGCATCGACCTGCTCTGCCAAACCGGCCTGGCCAACCACATATTCCCCGAAATCCCCGCCATGTCCATGCCGCCGGATCCCTCACTTCCCCACAAGGACGTCTACACCCACAGCCTCACCGTGTTGAAGCAGGCCTGTGAGCTCGAACCCGGCGACCCCGACCTAGTGCTGCGCTGGGCGGCCCTCCTCCACGACGTCGGCAAAGTGCCCACCCGTGCCGCGAAACCCGGCGGGGGCGTCACCTTCCACCAGCATGAAATCGTGGGTGCCCGGATGGTGCGGAAACGCTTCAAAGCCCTCAAATACTCCCGGCAGATGATCAACGACGTCAGCCAACTCGTGTACCTCCACCTGCGCATCCATGGGTACGGTGACGGCGAATGGACCGACTCGGCAGTACGCCGCTACGTGACAGACGCCGGCCCGCTCCTGGACCGCCTCAACCTGCTCGTGCGCGCCGACTGCACCACCGCCCGCGACTGGAAACGCAAAAAACTCCACGCCCTAGTGGACAGCCTGGAAGAGCGCATCGCCGAACTACGCGAAAAAGAAAACCTAGCGGCCATCCGCCCCGACCTGGACGGCAACGAGATCATGCAGATCCTGGGGTTGCAGCCCGGCCCGCAGGTGGGCCAGGCGTGGGCATTCCTCAAAAACCTGCGCATGGAGAACGGGCCGATGGAGCATGACGACGCCGTCGCCGCCTTGCGTGAATGGTGGGCGGCGCAGTGAGCGACTTCCAAATGAACCCCTACGGGAACCTCAGCCAATTCGGCGCCTTCGCCGACCGCATCTTCCTGGCCATGGAGCAGCGCGACCCCTACAAAGGGTGCCTGCTGGTGTCCGCCCCCGACTTGCGCGACGAGGTGTTCTCCCGCAGCATCATCTACCTCTTCGAACACGACGACACCCGGGGCACCTTCGGCATCATCCTCAACCAACAGTCCGAAGTGTCCGTCCACAGCGTGCTGCCCCTCTTCGCCCCCTACTGCTCCAAACCCGCCAGCTTTTTCATCGGTGGACCAGTGGAAATGGAGCGGGTGACGGGGTTGCTGCGGTTGAAGCCAGGCTGCCCGGTGGACCTATCGGTGATGCACCCGGTGCGTGGCCGCACCTTCCTTATGGACCCCACCGCCAACGCCATGTACCGCACCCAGGACATTCGCGAATCCTACCGCCTGTACATGGGCTACTGTGCGTGGCAACCCGGTCAGCTGGCAGAGGAGATCGCCGCCGGCGACTGGTATGTGTGCGACGCCCTCGACAACGACTTCGCCACCGACCACCACACAGACCTCTATGCGCAGGTGGTGCGCCGCCAACCCTGGCCGCTTAGCCTCTACGCCTCCCGCCCCGTGGACCCCCGGCTGAACTAGCCGACCCCTTTCAACCTCCGGCAGCTGCCCCGAGTTCGGGTTGCGTCACCCCATTAACGAAAAGAGCACAATGCAGATCGACTGGAACAAAGTACAGGACTACGGCAAAGCCCTCAGCTCCGAAATACTGGGCGACAAATATAAGGACATGCCCGCCACCCGCGAGGCCGCCCGCCGCAAGCCCAAGCACACAAAGCGGGAATACTTCGACGCCGCAGTGAGCAGACTGAAAAACAAACGCAAATAGCCGCCACTCGGGAGAGTTGCTGTCACACGGGAACGTCCCGGACGGCGGACAAAAGTGCAGTAGGCGGCGCTACTGGTTGTACTGGTACGCCAGCCGGTAACCTGCCGGCTACTCAGACTGCGCCGGTTCCCTAACCTCTTCCGGCTCCCCTTCCGGGTGTGCCCGCTCCCACTGGCGCCCATAGCGCCCCGCTAACACGGCACAGATGAGCAGCTGGAACAGGTGGAACAGCATCAACGGCAGCATCAACATGCCGGCGCTCAACCCATTGCCCACCCCCGCAAACAACACCGCACCCATCGCAATACCGCTGGACAGGGACTTCTTCGACCCGCAGAACTGGGCGGCAATCCGGTCGCCCCGGTCGAAGCCCAACGCCCGCGCCAGCAGCCAGGAGAGCGTCAGCACCAGGCTCACCACCACAATACAAATGCCGACGAGCCCCAGCAGATGCAGCATCGTCACCCGCTTCCACACGCCTTCCACCACAGCCTCCGAAAAGGCGGTGTACACGTTCACCCAAATAGTGCCGCGGTCAATGGTCTTGGTGAGGATGGGGTGACGGCCCAGGACCGGGCCCAGCCGCTTATGCAACAACTGGCCAATGATAAATGGCAGCAAAATCTGCAGGAAGATGTCCAGGATGCTGCGGCCGGTGATGTGGACATCACCCGTGGTGGCCATGGTGAGCATCACCAGCAGTGGAGTGAGGAACACGCCCAGCACATTGGACATGCTGGCGGAGACGATGGCGCCCGCCACGTTACCGTGTGCCACCGAGGTGAAGGCGATGGAGGACTGGACGGTGCCGGGTACCAGTGTGAGGTAGAGGAGCCCCAGGGCGAGGCCTTGCCCTAGCCAGCCGATGGTGGCGTATTTGAGGCCGATGCCGATGATGGGGAACACGACGAAGGTGAAGCAGGTGATGACCACGTGGAGGCGCCAATTGCGGAGGCCCATAAGGGTTTCACGTGGTGCGAGTTTGGCACCATAGAAGAAGAAGAGGAGGAAGAGGAACACCTTGGACACGTAGTGCATGCCGATGGCGAAGTCCCCTTTGGCAGGGAAAGCGGTGGCCAGCAGGATGCAGGCGAGGAGGCCGACGATAAGCCAATCGATGTGCTTATTAATACGCTGCAGCGTGAGCCGGAACCGGCTGGGGGAGGAGCTGCGAGGTGTGGCCATACGCCTAGCTTAACGCCCCGGCTTGTAAAGATACGATCAGGCTGTGAGCGCCGTCACAAAATAGAAGAGAAGGGGGAAAGCGAGGGGCAATGAAGGGTCAATGTAGGACTTTTATCAACAGTTGTAAATAGTAAGAAAAACAATTTCATTCCTGCATGTGGGGGCGATATTTCCTAGATAATAGGGGCTATGACCCGAAACTTCTCTAAGCGACTCCTTGCACTCGCCGCCGTAGCGGGCGTGGGCTTCAGCCTCGCACCGTTTACCGCCGCGACTGCCTCAGCAGCAACCGTAACTAAGACCATCCTCAGCACCTGCCGCAGTAACGGTGCTCCCGCTGGACAGGATGAAACCTTCGTCGGCGACCCCGACACCATGACCATTAACATTCCCGACCAGGTTAAGGTTGGCGAAGAGTTCAAGATGGTGTTCGACTACGTCCCCGCCCCCATTAAGGGCGTCGACCACGGCCTTACTGTCAAGAACTACGCCAACGCCACCTACCGCTTCACTATTGACGACCCGAGCTCCTTCGTTACCGCTCGCTTCATTGGATCCGGCCACGCCACCAGCGGCCAGCCCTCCATCAGCCTGGTTGGCGGCAACCGCCTGGTTATCGGCAACATCAACGTTGATGCGAACGGCAAGGACATCCAGCGTTGGGGACCCCCGCAGGTTGAGGTGACCTTCAAGGCCACCAAGCCCGGCAAGATCCCCACCCTGCACCCCGCCAACGAGGGTGCCGCCGCCGAGTTCAACAACCCGGAGAACTTCTTCACCGTGAAGAACGCTGTGAGCGCCCCGGTCCTCGGCGACTTCGACCTGCAGGTTCGTTGTCACTCCACCATGGGCAAGGAAACCCTGGCGTCCGTTAACGCTGTGGGCTCCGCCGCCGATGTGAAGGCTGACGATAAGAAGGCCGGCGATAAGAAGGCCGGCGATAAGAAGGCTGGCGAGAAGAGCTCCGCCACCAATGGCGACAAGAGCGCTTCCTCCAGCTCTGCTGCCAGCGATGGCCAGCTTCAGATCACCGACACTGACGTCGCTGCCGAGCAGGACACCGGTGGCTCCGGCACCCCCGGCTGGCTGACCGCCCTGATCGTTATCATCGTCCTCGCTGTTGTTGGTGGCGGCGGCTACGGCATCTACAAGGGTGTTCAGAAGAAGAAGAACAACCCCAATGTCAAGAAGTAGAGCTAGCCTCCTCATATGAGCTCAGCGCGGGTTGCCTGGATTCCTCAGGCAACCCGCGCCTTACTATTTTGGGTCGCGGACGGTGACGGGTGGATGCTGCCGGGTAGCGTGTGTGTGCCGGGTAGCGTGTGTGTGGTTGTCAGAGTTCAGTCGCTTGCGTTAGCGGTCTGCGCAAGCGGTTACAGCCAGTGTGTTTCCTGGTGGTGTGTGTTGGTGGTGTCGTTAGTGGCCGGTGTTGTAGAGGGGGTCGTTGGGGTGGCGGATGGGGCCGTGGGGGAGGTTGCCGGGTTGGGGGAGGATGCGTTCGGTGTTGTGTGCTGAGCGGCGGGTGCGGCGGGGTGTGGTCTTGCTGGTGGTGTTGTGGCTTGTTCCTGTTCCGGGGGTTCCGGGGAGGCCGGACGTGCCGGGGCGGCCTGTGCTGGTGGTGGGGGTGTTGGGGTTGGTGCTGGCTTTAGCTGGGGAGCCTGAACCGGCAGGGGCTTTCGTGCCGGAACTGGTGGGGGTGTTGGGGTTGGTGCCGGGGGTGCCTGGGGTTTGACCCGCGCCGGGTATGGCCCTGAGTGCACCACCTTTGGGCACAACTCGATCCGAAGAGCCTGTACTAAGACCAGTGCCGAAAGCTCCGGCGCCGACAACAAGATTCGTGTGTGGTCGGGATTCGCGGTTTTTGTGGGGGCTTTGGTGGGGGTTGTTCCAGTGGCTGGGGTAGCCGCCTAGGTATCCGGTACTGGGGTGTCCCGCAGATCCAGCGGCACCGGCGGTGGTGGTCCCTGCTGGGGTCGCGGGGGAAGGAGTGGTACCTGAGGCCATACTGGTGGGGCCACTAACTGAACCGACACCGCTCCCTTGGCTGGGGGGCAACGGATGGGCTGCATTCGGTGTGGTCTCCGCTGGAGGCATGCCCTTTCCAGGGGTGGCCTTGGGGATGTCTGTAGTGTCCGGGGGCGGGACTACCGGCTGGGCAAGAACAGACTTCGCAACAACCGGATTCGCCTCAATCTTCGGTGGAGTGAGAGCTCCCTTCGGGGTTACCGGAATAGGCTTGGGGGGTTCGGGAAGGCGCGTTGTGTCGTCGGGGTGGAATGCGCGGATCGGTACCGGAATTTCTATATTTTTTGTGTCTGCGCGGGCGAGTTCGGGGTTGTAGTGCTCCCGTAGCACCGTATTCGCCTTTTCGGTATAGACCGCAGGATTGTAAGGGTCTTCTTCGGTCGCGTTGCGTTTCGCCCGATCCGACTCATCAGCCACCGTATTCACCTCAGCGCGAGCATGGTCATAGTTTTTGGCAAACGTGTCGATGTGTTTGCTGACCGTGTTAGCTTGTTTGCCGAGTTGGCGTAGTGACATTGCCCAGCGGCGTATGCCGCTACCTGCCTCATAGGTAAACGCATCTTTGGAACCTGCACCTTGCACATCATTAGCAATTTTCTGGACGTCATCAGCAAGATTTACAAGGGTTTCGCCAGCTGATGTCCAAGCATCTGCGCAGTCAGCAAACACAGAAGAATCGAATTTTGCGAATGCTACAGCCAAGCGATCGACATCTTGCCCTAACGGCTCTTCTGTTAGGGGGATGCCGCGGCTTGAGAAGCTCCGCACTAAACGACCGTCAGGGAGTTTTACTCCATGCCCAAGACCACCCATATCCGGCGGGAGGCAGGTCTTGTGCATGCGCTTCGACGAGAGAGTGTCGTAGGTCCCATTGAGATCCCCTTGCGTGGATGTGTCCGTTAAACAGATCGCGCGACATTGATTCTGCAATGCGATACAGACACACGAGCCCTCTTCAATGTGCCATTTCACCAGTTTTTTCAACCCATGACTTCCTGTCACGAGTTCATTTACTTGATTAAAAAAGCTCTGTACAGACGGGAGTTCAGAAACTAGCCCGGCGAATTCACAACGGTCAGTAACGGTTAGATTTGCGTTTTCGACAAGCCGGTTTAGTTGGCTACAAAGATCGCGGAGCTCGTCGTTATCAACCTGCATTACTTGTTATCTTTCTATTCTTATTAACGATGAGGATCCATCATTGCGATCAAGTCATTACAGGCTTCAGCATCTGTTTTTGGATCTTTGCCATTGAAGGAAGCAACGTAACCGGCACCGTCACGGTCAAAGGTGAGAGAACAGGTGAAAGCCTGTGCAATTGTTCCTTCCCCTGTGTATTCCACATGGCCCAAGTAGTAGGTCTCTCCATTACGCTTCACCGTACGCAAATAGTGAAAGTCAGGATTGGACCGTACATTTTTGGACGAATCGATCCGCCCAAAATACAACGCTAACCGGCCATTGTCTTTAAACCAGTAGCAGTTGAACTTTTCGTCGCCGGGGTAGCGTTTGTCTAGGTCCTTTTGCGGGTCAAACCCCACCTTCCGCAGCGCCGACACATTCACCTGATTACAAATCGCCAACCAATCAGGGGTTTGCTTTACACCCCACTTCTTTGAAAGTGCCTTGTAGTCGTCATACTCTTGTGCAGATTTAAATCCACCGAGGCCACCATCCGGGTCTGCTCCCTCGGTATGGTTCGCATAAATGTGGTCAGGGTTTCGTTGACTACTGCTCGACCAGCTAGCGCTCGTGTTGTCGTTAAGAACTGACTGGTTGTCACATCCCGCTAGTCCACCAAGAACAGTGCAGACAAAAGCAACAGCTGTGAGCTTCTTCCCTGGAGAAGTCAGTGAGAACGAGGACATCATCGGAGAGAACCTTTCAACAGTGAGGGCTACGCGCAGCATTAAACCACCCACAGCACTGTCGTAGGGGCGCTACTTTCGCGGAGGTACTTCTTCTTCTCTGCGGGGACAGCATCCCTAGGGTAGAGACCTGGAAGACTCTTCGGGTCTTTCACAACGGCTGCACAGTCCTTTTCGGTTTTATAGGACACGCTATAGCGGTTGGGTTGACCAGGATAGCCGCGAATACGGACGTTCTTTTGTGTTCCAAACGGGGAAAAATTATGGGATGGGTGGAAGTCCGGCACAATCCCGTAAGGCTGGGCATAGACGTTTGCTTGGACTGGCGGCTGGTGTTGCGCTGGCACCCGGCTATCGGGGCTGCGGGTGGCAGGGTTACCGGTTGGGCAGGTGCTTGGCTGCCCAGCTAGGTTAGCCGTGGACTTGGTGGGCTAGGCGGCGGGGGCGGTGCTTGGTTGCTCCGCTGGGTTGGCCGCGGACTTGGTGGGCAACGTGGCTGGCTACGTGGCTGGCTAGGCGCGGGCTACGTGGCGGGGGCGGTACCGAAGGTGGCGAGGCGGCTGTAGATGGGGGGTTGGTGTGGGGGCGCCAGCTGGAGGGTGTCGAAGCCGTTGCGGGTGAAGACGTCCCGTAGTTCGGCTTTGGTGTAGGTGTGCATGCCGCCGATGAGCTTCTCCCAGGGCTTCATCATGATGGGGTTGCTGCCGTCAACCCACACCATGAAGATGCCACCGGGGCGGAGGATGCGCCGCATTTCTTGGAGGGCAGCGTCAATGTCCGGCCAGAAGTAGATGGTTTCGCAGGCGGTGACGATGTCGACGGAGTTGTCGTCCAGGAGGGTGGTGTCGGCGGTGGCTTGGTAGGCGGTGAGTTTGTCGGAGGCTACTAGGTGGGCGTTGGTGTCGAGGGTGGCTTGGATGGCGGCGGGGGAGTGGTCGATGCCGATGAGGGTGGCGTCGGGCCAGGCGATGTTAAGGTCGGCGAGGAATTGGCCGCCGCCGCAGCCGACGTCGAGGATGGTGTTGGTGGTGAAACCGCGGCGGGCGTCGACGATGCTTTGGAGGGTTTTGAGAGCCCAGAGGTTGCTCTTGCGATGATTTTTGTTCATGGAGGCAAGGGTTTTCTTGCCGGTGGGGTCGTCCGCGGGGAGGCGGAAATTGGCGAAAAGGCTCTTCACACTACTCATGCACTTAGGGTATCCAAACTAAACATGTAAAGAAAAGAGGGGGATAAAGACTTCTCACAATAGGTGTAGGCCTCCACCAGTGGCAACGGTGTTCACTCATAACTGCATGGAAACTTTCCTCAGGTCGCCCCTGGCCCCTTTCCCTTCCTTAGGCTGAAGGTATGACTACTCCTACCGCAGCATCCGAAAACCGCACCGCACGCGCTACTCGTGCAGCGGTTGACACCCCGGCATCACGCCATGGCGGCATCCTGGAACCATTCCCCGGCGTCCCCTCGGCAGCATGCCTCGGTCGCACCCGCCGCACCGGCTGGGCCCGCCGTGGCCTGGCAGTTGTGGCAGCTCTTCCGCTCGCCCTCACCTTGGCCGGCACACCCCAGGCCGCCCCGCAGGCCGCCGCTTCCCCGCTTTCCGCCTCCGTCGTCGATACGGGGCGGGCTACCGTCACCGTCCCCCTCCAGACGACGTTGTTGTTTACACGCAGTGATATGGCGCCGTTTACGCTTCGCCTGTCAGAGTTCGGTGACACTGATGTGCCGCTGAAGCAGAACAACAAGCGCCCGCGGGGTGTGTGGGCGCAGTTCCAGTGGGTGCGGATGTCTACCTCCTCGGATGGATCGGGCCGGTGGGAGGATAGCCCGCAGCGGGACGTGGAGAAGGGGGACCACAATGGGGTGGGACGCGACCAGGCCCCAGGCGACCCGAATGGGGCGGGACGCGACCAGGCCGGCAGCCGTCACCGTACCGGAAACAGCAAATATGATGGGGTGGAGCGGCAGTCGCAGTTACCGCGCTATCGGGTGACGCCGGTGAACCTGGACCCCTCGGATGGGCCGCTGCCCGGCTACCAGTTCCCGTTGTATGAGTCGGGCTCACCGTACAGCCCGGATGGAGTGGTGTACACGGCGGCGATCCAGCCGGGGCTGGTGATTGTGATGGAGCATCTGAGCTTGAGCGGCTACAACCCGACGGCGACGCTGACACTGGCCCAGTATGCGGAGCATGCGCCCTGCCGGCTGGACAAGTTCGAGTTTAAACGCCACACGCGGGTGGACTTGACGCTTGGCCCGGTGGGGCCGACGCAGGTGGATGTGCACCAGGCGCGTGGCAAGATGACGCTGCGTGGCTCGCATAGGCGGGGTGGCCCGCTGGGGCTGGATGTGTTCATCGAGGAGAAGGTGAACGGCCGCGAGTGCGAGGCGGGGTTCAATCCGACGCTGGTGAAGGGCGATTACGCGTATATCAATAGGGTGGGCCGGATTCGCGTGGAACAGATTAAGGACTATCCCCCGTCGGACCCGAACCTGGTGGGCGCCCCGGTGGGGCAGGCGAAGCTTACGCTGAAGACCTGGTAGAGCTTGCACTGAGCTTGTACTGGTGCTTGTGCTGTGCGTGCACGGGGGGGTGACGGGTCCCAGCGGCGCGCCGGCTACGGCCATGTGCTGTTCTGTGCTGTGGCCGTGCGTTGTGGCTGCACTGTGCTATGGCTGTGCTGTGCTGTGGCTGAGGTGCCGGGCCGTCACCTGGGTAGCCCAGGTGCGCTGAGCACCCGCGCCGAGCTGTGGCGCAGCTGCGACCCGAAGTGCAGAAATAGAGGTTAGGCTACCCTAAAAAAGGGTATAGGGTGGAGCCATGAGAACGACTTCCACCACGACGCCACGGGAACCGAAGAAACCGTCCCCCGCCAGCGTCGTCCTCCACCCTATCCGCCACGAAATGGCGGGCATTGTCACCCTCGCTGCACTTGGCGGTGTCGCCGAAATCGGCATGTACATCGCCCTCGTCGAGGCCGCCCGCTACATCGTCACCAACCATGGCCTCACCAGCGCCGGCGACCCCCACTTCTGGTGGATCCTGGCCGCCGCACTGGTCTGCGTCCTTCTCCGCTACTTCCTCATCATGGGAGCCACCGGCTACGCCCACGTCGTGGAAGCCAAGTTCCGCGCCACCATCCGCCGCCGCATCCTCGCCAAGCTGGACAAACTCCCGCTCGGCTGGTTCGACGAGCAAACCTCCGGCCGGGTACGCGCCACCATCAACGACGCCGTCACCAATATCCACACCGTCGTTGCTCACTCGGCGGCCGACCTGCCGAACTCACTCACCACCGTCATTATTGGCTTCATCTACCTCTTCGTGTGCGACTGGCGGATGACGCTGGTGGTACTGGCCTACCTGGTGCTGGTGGTGCTGGTGTCGGTGCTGGGCTTTGTGCTGTCGGACGGCAACATCATGGTGGAGTACACGGAGGCACAGAAACAGCTCTCTGAGTCTGCCGTGGAAATCGCCGATGGCATTGCCGAGGTGAAGAACTTCGGGCTGACGGGTCAAGAATTTAAGCGCTTCGAAGACGCCTCGGCCCGCTACCAGAAGAGCCTGGACGACTACATGTCCGGGTTCGGAAAGCCACAAGGGGCGGCCGCCGGCCTGATGATCCCCGGCGCCATGCTCATTCCGCTGATGGTGGCAGGGGCGCTGATGGCGTGGAAGGGAATCGTACAGCCCGTCGATCTGATGCCCTTCCTACTGCTCGGCTTGGGCATGCCGGAAGCCATCGGCCGGCTCTACACGCTGACCTCCTACATTTTCCACGGGGCGAACAGCATCAGCGAAATCGGAACGCTGCTGCTGGAGCCGGACATTGAGGAGACGGACAACCCGCAGCCCCTCACCGGCAACACCATCGAGCTGAAAGGCGTGAGCTTCAGCTACGCCGCCAAGCCCAACGGGAAGTCTGCGGACGAGGCAGATGCAGCCCTTGCAGTAGACACTACGGCCACAGCCGATTCCAGCGCCACTGCTTCGGTCCGCACCGAGGTGCTGCACGACATCTCCCTCACCATGCAGCCCGGCACCGTCACCGCCCTGGTCGGTCCCTCTGGCTCCGGCAAAACCACCATCACCCGCCTCATTGCCCGCTTCTGGGAACCCGACAGCGGCACGGTGGAGATTGACGGCGTGAACATCTGTGACGTGTCCACCCAGGAGCTCATGCACAACATGGCCATTGTGTTCCAGGACATCAGTCTGTTGTCGGACACCGTCACCAACAACATCCGTATCGCTCGCCCCGACGCCACTCAGCAGGAGGTCATCGCCGCCGCAAAGGCTGCCCGTATCCACGACCGGATCATGGAGCTGCCGCAGGGGTACGACACCATCGTCGGCTCGGACTCCGCCTACCTGTCTGGCGGGGAACAGCAGCGCCTCACCATTGCCCGCGCATTCCTGCAGGATGCACCCATTGTGCTGTTGGATGAGGCGACCGCCTACGCGGACCCCCACTCTGAGCGCGCCATCCAGGAGGCGCTGGCGGACCTGCGTGGCACCCGAACCGTGGTAGTCATCGCACACCGCCTGCACACTATCCAGGATGTGGACCAGATTGTGGTGCTCAACCATGGTCGTATTGAGGCCACCGGCACTCACAGTGAGCTACTGGACACGTCACCCACCTACTGCGGCATGTGGACCGCGCAGCAAGACGCCTAGGAGACCACCATGTTTAAGGAAATGTCCCGTATCTTGGGGATCCAGAAGGGCCTGACGCGCATCATCGTCGGCTTTGTCCTCTCCGGCGTATTCCAAGCGGCCGCGTTCATTATGCTGGTGCCGCTGCTCCGCCACCTGTTCGCCCAGGACTGGAACGGCATGTGGCCGTGGCTGGGCGGTGTGGTGGCGGCCGGTGTGCTGGCGTGCATCGCCAACATCAGCACCACGATCTTCTCCTACAACCTGTCCACCTTCGACATTTGTGGCCAGTCCGTGGAGCGGGTAGGCAACAAGATCTTCACCCTGCCGCTGGGCTGGTTCGACGACCGGGCGCGGGGACGTATCTCCCATGCGCTGAGCTACCACGTGAATAACCTCAGCCACTATCCGTCGGTGGCGCTACCGGCCATCTGCAACACCCTCAGTATGGTGGGGGTGATGCTGTTGGCGGGGCTGGTGGTGAACTGGCAGGCTACACTGCCGTTCCTGCTGGCGCTGCCGTTCTGTGTGTGGGCGTTCCGGCACATGCTGACGGATGTGGATGAGGAAGTGAACCACCACAGTGACATGGAGCGGGCACTGACTGCCCGGTCGCTGGAGTATGCGCAGGCCCAGCCGCTGCTGCGGGCGTCGCACCGAAAGCAGTGGAAGCCGCTGGAGGACGCTATCGATACGGACTCCCGGGCGGTCCTGGAGGAGTTGACGGCCACCAGTAATGTGGCGAAGCTGTACCAGCTGCCGCTGATCCTGGCGTGCGTAGTGTCTCTGCTGGTGTTGGGCTGGCAGCTGGCCAGCGGCTACCACGGGCTGGGGGTGCAGCCGGTGGATGTCGCCCTATTCCTGGCTATTGCGGTGCTCATCGTCCGCATGTTCATTCCGCTCATGCAGGTGGTATTGAACGTGGCCGCTATTACTATCAGCCGGGAGGCGTTGCTGGGCTTGGTGAGCATTCTGGATGCGCCGGGCTTGCCGGAGCCGGATCCGAACCAGCGGATGCGTATTCCGGGTGTGGATGTGCAGTTGGATGACGTGTCCTTCGGGTACCGGGAGGATACGCCGGTGCTGCGGGATGTGAACCTGTATATGCCAGCGCGGACGATGACGGCGCTGGTGGGGCCGTCGGGTGGCGGTAAGTCCACTATTCAGCGGCTGATCGCCCGCTTCTGGGATGTGAATAAGGGCGCGGTGCGCATTGGTGGCATTGATGTGCGTGACGTGTCCACTGAGGAGCTGATGCAGAACCTCTCCATTGTGTTCCAAGAGACGTACCTGTTTAACGGGACGATTCTGGAGAATGTGCGGGTGGGCCGGCCGGATGCGTCCGATGAGGATGTGAAGGAGGCTGCCCGGGCAGCGTGTTTGGACACAGTGATTGAGTCCCTGCCGGAGGGCTGGGATGCGATGGTGGGTGAAGGCGGTTCGCGGCTGTCTGGCGGCGAACGGCAACGAGTTGCTATTGCGCGGGCGCTGCTGAAGAAATCGCCCATCGTCCTACTAGATGAGATTACTTCCAGTTTGGACGGCGAAAACGAAGCCGCCATCGTGGAAACCCTCCACCGCCTCGCCCACAACACCACCGTAATCGTTATCGCACACCGTCTTTCGACTATTAAGGCGGCAGACCAGATTGCGGTTGTGGCCAATGGTGGTGTTGAGGCACTAGGCACACACGAGGAGCTTTTGGCCGCCGGCGGCACCTATGCACAGTTCTGGGAGGACCAAGAATTCTCCCAGCGTTGGAAACTCGTCGACTGATGTTGTACGCTGTCTGCGGGGATTGTGTAGCCAGGGCATCACCACCCAAGCGCTAGGATAATCAATCCCTCCAGCACACAGACGGGGCTAGCTGCTCGTAGAGCCTAGCCCCGTCGCCTTATTTATGTGCACAAACAGGGGCGACGAAGCGCGATACTGCCAGAGGGGTACACCTGTCGGACAGGAAGCACACTTCACGCAAAATACGCAGTGCGATGACCCGCGCACACTACACACTTTCTTAGCGTGCGTTGGCCTGCAGTCGACGCGCCACCATCTGCCCCAATTGGTAGGCAGCCGCCAACTGCGCCTCATGCGCCTCCGCATAGTAGGCCGGATCTACCAAGCCGGGATCAATGTCTAGCGGCGCCGCTGCCAACAACCCCGCGGCCGACTCCGCCCCAGCCACTCCAGCCCCAGCTACTTCCGCCGCAGCTATTTCCGCCGCAGCCGCCTCAGCCGACTCCTCCGCCCACGATAGCTGCGGGACGGTGACGGTGTGCTCCACCACATTCCGCTCCCGCCCGTCTGGGGAGAGAATCTCTGCCCGCAACGTCAGCTCCACCCCACGGGTCTGCGGATGTATCTGTGCGGTGGCCTCCGCCCCAATGGGTAGTTCGCAGCCGGCGTGCAAGGTGCGCAGCAGCGCCCTCTCGGCGATGGCGGCCAGCAGTGTCGGCTGGTGATTGATAGCCAGTAGCGCCTGGCGGAGTGGGGCGGGTGTTGTGTCCATGCGGACTTCCAGCGCCAAAGCGCCCTGCGCGGGCGATGGCAGGAAAGGCAACCGCTGGCTGATGTAGCGCAGCACCGTGTCCGCCTCGGTATCGCGTGCGGCGAGGCGCTGCAGCCCGGCCTCCGCCAGAACCACCGCATCCAGGGGTGTGTCACTGCAGGAACCGTCACCAGACCCACTACCAGACCCAATCGGAGTGTTGAGCACGGGCTCCTCCAGATAGCGGAGACGCCGCTCGATGTTCCCGCGAATGGGCACAATGCTCAGGTCCGGCCGTACACGCAACAGTTGCGCCGCACGCCGCGGCGAACCGGTCCCCACGCGGGCACCCTCCGGAAGCGTTTCCAACGTCCAGCCGGCGGTCGTGCAGAGGCAGTCGGCGGTAGCACCTCGCGGCGGCATAGCCAGAATCTCCAAACCAGGGCAGGGGTCAGCGGGGAGGTCCTTGCAGCTGTGGACGGCCAGGTCGATCTGTCCCTCCAGCAGTGCGCGGCGGATAGCGTTGGCGAACACACCAGTGTGGCCTTGCTGCGCTAAATCCACCAGGTGGGCGCGGGTGGTGTCCCCGTGGGTGGTGATGATCTGCACGTCCAGCGGCTGGCTCAGGTGCGGGGTGAGGGCATCGACCACCAGCTGGGTTTGGGCGAGGGCGAGGGCAGAGCCGCGCGTGCCCACAATAAAGCCGCGGGTGGAGTCGCCTGCCGCGCAGTTCAAGGCGTCGGGCGGGGTTTCGGCGGGGCTGCCAACTGGGCTCATGCCAACGGTGCTCATGCCTCCAGGGTACTAGCCGGGATGCGAGGCGGCGCGGGATGCAGCTGCCGTGAGCGGTGCCCGTACACACTCCCTTCGGGCGGCCCGGTTGGCTGCGCAATGTGTGCTTAAATTATTGGCATAGTGAGCATTGCAATCTTCGCCGTAACACACCGGACGCACGGCCTTCCCCAGGTAGCCGAGGCGTGCCAGCATAGCGCACGCATCGCCAACGCCTGCCAGGAGCACTGCCACCCCACCGATGATTCGTGGGCAATTCTGGCCACCTGCAACCGCTTCGAGGTGCTGGTGGATGTGGTTGACGGGCAGCGCTGGGAGGCGCTGCGCCGGGCGACGCTGGGGGAGATGCCGGGGGCATTGCTGTTGGAGGGGGGTGCGGCGGAGCGGCACGTGTTCGAAGTGGCCTGCGGCCTGGACTCTCTGGTGGTGGGGGAGCGGGAGATTGTCTCGCAGATTCGCCGGTCCATGGAAGTGTCGGCCGGGCATATGCACGGCAGGCTGCGTCGGCTGGTTGATGCGGCGTTGAGCGCGTCCCGCCAAGTTGCGCAAATTCCGGGGGTACAGCGAAGCGGGGTGGCGTTGGTACAGGCTGCCCTGAACGTGGCGGAAGAGCGCGGCCTGGGGGCGGGTGCGCCGGACGCCGTTACGTTGGGTGATGCTGCGCCGGGCAATTCTTCCAAGAGCAACGCTCAGCAACGCAACGTTGTGCCGGGCAATGCTGCCCAAAGTAACGCTACCCACAGCAATTCTGCGCCAGGCAACCCAGTGCCGGCCGCGGAGTGGGGGAGCGTGCGGGCGCTGGTCGTGGGTACGGGGTCCTATGCGGGGGCGGTGGTGCGCGCATTGGTGGAGCGCGGCTGCGGGAAGGTGACGGTGTTCTCCACCTCTGGGCGCGCGGAAAGGTTCGTTGCGCGGATGGCGCCGCTGGTGCACCAGCACGGGGCACCCACTGTTGCAGCTACCGTCACCGCTGCGGAAATGACCCAACTGGAGGATTTGCCGGGGCTGGTGGCGCAGGCTGATGTGGTGGTGTGTGTGCGGGGGAAGGGGCCCGTCATCACGCAGGAGCTCATGGACGAACTGCAGCGCACGCCGGTGATTGTGGACTTGGCGGTCCCGGGGGACGTGGAGCCGCGGGTGGCAGCCAGGTGCGGAGCCGTCACCATGGAGGGAAGTGCTGCCAGGGTTCCGGAGTCGGCGCGGGCAGTGGTGGAGCAGGCGCGCGGGGTGGCGTGGGAGGCTGCGGGGGAGTTCGCGGCGCGGGAGCGTGAGCGGGGGGCGGACCACCTGGTGGTGGAGCTGCGAGAGCATATTCAGGCATTGGCGGCGGAGGAGCTGGCCGGATTGCCGGCAGGGGAGGATGTGCCGCGGGCGGAGGTGGAGCGGCTGCTGCACCGGCTGGTGGGGCGGTTGGCTCATGGGCCGTCGGCGTTGGCGCATAAACGAGCACGTGAAGGCGATGTGGAGGGCGTGGCGGAGGCCGTCGCGTTCCTCACCGGAAAGGACACAGAGAACCCATGAGCGACACCAATACGAACACCCAAACCGCAGCGAACGCCGTTGCAGTGAACACCCCGGGCGGAGCGAACACCCCGGCTCCAGCAAGTGCCGAGGCAGCAACGCATGGGGCGACCAAACAGCAGGCAGGGGCGCAGGCAGGGGCGCCGTCAGCCTCGACGCATCATTCCACCGCCCGGTCGGCGGCGGATATGCAGGCTGCCCAGCAGGTGATCCCGGGCGGCGTGAACTCCCCGGTGCGGGCGTTCGGGTCGGTGGGCGGCACGGCCCGCTTCATTGACCACGCGCAGGGATCACACCTGGTGGATGTGGACGGCAACACCTATGTGGACCTGGTGTGCTCGTGGGGTCCGACGCTGCTGGGGCACGCGCATCCGGCAATTGTGGAGGCGGTGCAGAAGGCTGCCGAGCGGGGGCTGAGCTTTGGGGCGCCAACGGAGCATGAGACGGCGCTGGCGGAGTTGATTGTGCAGCGGACCAGCGTGGAGCAGGTGCGGCTGGTCAATTCCGGCACGGAGGCGACGATGAGTGCGGTGCGGCTGGCGCGGGGGGCGACGGGCCGGCCTGGTGTCATTAAGTTTGAGGGCTGCTACCACGGGCATGTGGATGCGTTGTTGGCGTCGGCGGGCAGTGGTGTGGCGACGTTCGGTTTGCCGGATTCGTCGGGGGTGACGGGGGCGGCAACACATGACACCTATGTGGCGCCCTATAACGACGTGGAGGCGGTGCGGCAGATTTTTGCAGCGCATCCGGGGGAGATTGCGTGTGTAATTGCGGAGGCGGCGGCCGGCAATATGGGGACGGTGCCGCCGGATGAGGGGTTTAACCAGGCGTTGTTGGAGTTGGCGCATACGGAGGGGGCGTTGCTGATTCTGGATGAGGTAATGACGGGTTTCCGGGCGTCGGCCCAGGGCTGGTTTGGGGTTGATGGGGTGGCCGCGGACCTGGTGACGTTTGGGAAGGTGATGTCTGGCGGTTTACCGGCGGCGGCGTTTGGTGGCCGGCGGGAGCTGATGGGCTATTTGGCGCCGTTAGGGCCGGTGTATCAGGCGGGGACGTTGAGTGGTAACCCGTTGGCGATGGCGGCCGGTTACACGCAGTTGAGTTTGGCGGATGAGGCTGTGTACCGGCAGCTGGCGGTGAATGCGGACCGGTTGCAGGGGATTGTGGAGGCGGCGTTGGGCCATGCGGGGGTGGCCCATACGGTGCAGCGGGCGGGGACGATGCTTTCGGTAGCGTTTGCGGAGCGTCCGCTGCGGAATTTTGGGGATGCGAAGGCGGCGGAGACGTGGCGCTATCCGGCGTTTTTCCATGCGTTGTTGGAGCGTGGTGTGTATGTGGCGCCGAGTAATTTTGAGACGTGGTTTGTGTCTGCAGCGTTGACGGATGATGACTTTGCACTGGTAGAAGCGGCGATGGGTCCGGCGGCGGAGGCTGCGGCGAAGGCGCGCCCGGTGGGGTAGTGGGCTGCGTGGGCGCGGTAGGCCCGATTGTGGGTGTAGTGGCGGGTCGCGTGGGCGTACCTTGGGGCGTTGTAGGGGGCAGTGTGGGTACTTCTGTGGGGTGTGGCGGCACGCCGTGTGGGTGTGGTTGTGGGCGTGGAATGGGTGGGGTGACAAGCTGCGGTGTGGGCGTCGGTTGCCGTGTGTGTGGCAAAAAGTTGAACTCTCAGAATAAATCGGCGAGTGTGGGTGTCATGATCGATTGAGAAGCTGTTTGCGAACGAATTTTACGAATTAATTCACGTTGTCCCCGAGAGTGAATTGTGTTCTGGTAGTGTACTTTTAGAGTTATTACCAGAGGTTAAATCGCTTTTTTATCCATTTTTTTATTAAATCTGTTGTGGTACAGTGTATTAGAAGAGAAATAGTGTGACATTGCCTGCTATGTGCACCATTTAAGCCTTTTCGGACGGCTTATGAGCATTGTTGTGTCGTATGAGATCTGGGGTGAGGGGTGCCTTAGCCGTAGATATGGCGGGAAAGCGACACCTTTGCGAATTAAAGGTGTCCAAATCATGAAAAATGCCCTTCAAAATATAAGAAAATTAGCCTTTTCAACTCATATTCAAAATAGTTCACATTAATAAAACTAGTTTCAGATCTGGCAAAAACGGCACTTTTCCCTGGTAGGGGTTGAATTAGGATTTTAAGGGAGTAAGGTCTTAAAGGCACCAAGAAAAGACCTGGTCACTTTGTCAAAAAGGATCAAAAGTGAACACCAGGCAGAATCCCGAAGGAGGTGTGCAAATGAATAGCACGAAAGAAGAGAAGGTAATGGCTTTTCCGGGATCCCGCGCATGGAATGCGGTCCGTGCATCCCTTTGCTGGCCTCGTGATACCCTCCTTCCTCTTGAAGTAATCCGTCGTCAGGTAGAAGAAAACACTTCGAATAACGAAGCTGCCTAACACGGCCAGTCCGGGTGCTCTGAAGACAAAAGCACCCCAAACACTATTCGAGCCCCGTCCGGCGCGTACTAAGAGCCGGGCGGGGCTCCATGTTTACCGCTTACATAAATCCGTCCACCCTATGTACGCCACGTAAGGCACCCTCCCGCGCAGGTTACACGCGTGTCTCCGCCCCTACTCGCCAGCACTGCTTCGAAAAGGCCGGCCCTCGCTCGCGCTCCTGGACTACGCACCCCCTACATTCACTCGCGATCTTAAGACACGCGGACCCCGCCCCCATGCGCACTCTGTGCCCACCCCCGATACATTCCTGGAACACGAGTCTTTGCCCGGGCTGTTTCGCTGGTAGCGGGCACCCGCGGGTCAGCGGGGATTCTTACTGGGAGGGGGTGTGTAAGCGGTAGTGCGGGGGTAACCTCGGGGGTACATAGACGTTGCTGCCCTTGTCCCGAAAGAGGTTATTGTGTCCCGCAAGCTGATCGATTTGGTCCCTGGTGGCCATGTGGAATTCCTGTTGGCGAGTGCCCGCGAGGATTGGGATGCGGCCGTCAACCACCGTTTTGTTAACGAGCTGTTCGAGGGTTCGTTGGATGACGGGGTGCTGGCCAGCTACCTGGTGCAGGATTACCAGTTCTTTGACGCGTTCTTGTCCATGTTGGGGGGCTGCGTGGCGTATGCGGACCGGGTGGACTCGAAGCTTACGTTTGCCGCCCAGCTGGGCATGCTGGCTGATGATGAGGACGGCTACTTCCAGAAGGCGTTCGACGAGTTGGGGGTGTCGGAGGCCGATCAGCTGGACCCGCAGTTGACGGAGGTGACGAAGGCTTTCCGGGCGATGATGTATGACGCGGCGAATAGCCAGTCCTACCCGGATCTGCTGGTGATGCTGGCGGTGGCCGAGTGGCTGTACTTGGATTGGGGCGAGCGCGGCTCCACGGATACCGAGCCGGCGCCACTGCCGGAGCGTTATGTGCATGCGGGTTGGGTGGAGTTGCACCGGGGCCGCGAGTTCCAGAAGTGGTGCCAGTTCTTGGTGAATGAGCTGGAGCGGGTTTTCCCGGAGGGTGACGAGTCCTTCGCGGACGCGCTGACCTTGCGGTTCCAGAAGGCAGTGGCCCTGGAGCGCGGCTTCTTCGACGTCGCCTACAACTAGCGGCTCGAAGGGGTCGCAGCGGCTCAGCAAGGCCTACAACTAGCGGCTTGGCAGGGTCGGACGAGGCTGGCTATCTAGGTTCCGAACCTCGCTTTAAGGCTCCCGCTATTTGAGCATATATATAAGGAAAGACCGGGCTAAGTGCCCGGTCTTTCCGCATATCGGCAGTATGGCCCAGAAAACACCCGCTGCCTGCAGTACGGAACCACTAGCTACAAGGCAGTAGTGTGCTGCTAGGCGGTGGGAGCTGTGGTGCCGGTGGGGGTGATGTGGTCTATGGCGGAGAGAGGTGAAGCTGATGCTGCGGTCATGATGGGGTGATTTAGGCCTCGTCGATATCCTTCAACTTGCGAAGCAGCGTAAGGAACGTGCCGTTCTTCACCCACTCGGCTAGCGTGCCCAGGTAGTAGTCCTCGTTAGTGACCAGCCAGGAGAGTGTGAGGTTCACGCGATCCTCGTCGAGGTTGCCCAGCCACTCCTCGGTGCAGAAATCCTCCGGGCGCATACCCTTAGTACGGTCCGCGACGGACTTCACGAAATGTTCCTTTGACCAGGTGTTTAGGGGCTTCCACAGGAGCGGGTTGTACTCGTAGTGGGTGCCGCGAATGATACCCGACGGCATGTAGCGGCGCTTCTGGTTGAGATACTCGTGGACAATAGGGATCAACTCGTCCTCATGCAGCGCTGCGATCTCGTCGATATATTTCGTCACGTTTTCATACATAGCCCCAGTCTAATTGCGGGATGTAACACTCGGACCGAACTGGGGCAGTTGTTTTAGATGGGGCGGTCTAGGTGCGGGGTGCGGTAGGAGTGCAGTGCGGGGTGCGACGGTAGCGAGGTGCTGCGGCGCGGGAGTGCGGTAGGAGTGCAGTGCGGGGGAGGCGGAGTGCAGGTGTGCGGATTACATATCTTCGGATAAGCGGTTAGCTTTGTAGGCCGCTCCCCAATTTCGCATGGCGCTGATCACGGGTTCAAGGCTGTAACCCAGTGGTGTTAACTCATATTCGACGCGAGGCGGAACTTCCGCGTAAACAGTTCGCGTAAGCAGGCGGTCGGCTTCCATCGACCGCAAATTGGATGTCAAGACTTTTGCGCTGACTGTTCCAACGGTTCGTTTCAAATCACTGAAGCGCTGCGGGCCATCAAAAAGATCCCGCAAAATCAGGACCTTCCACTTGTTGCCCAGCAGGTACAACGTGGTCTCTACTGGGCAGGCAGGTAACTCAGCAACACTGAGTATCTTTTGGTCACTCATCACCGGCGCTCCTCTCACACCACAGGTTACTATTTGGTTACTAGTTACTCAAAGTAACTATCGTGTTTCTTGTCCCTCGAAAGATGGGCACACTCAAGAGAAAAGAGGAAGCATGAAAATCGCTGTCATTGGTGCACACGGCAAGTCTGGATCACTCATCTGCGAAGAAGCTACTCGACGCGGCCACGACGTCACCGCGATTGTTCGCCGCAACGACCCAGTTAACGCGCAAGCCACCATCGTCAAAGACGCTTTAGATCTGTACGCCTCCGATCTGGCAGGATTCGACGTCGTCGTTGATGCACTCGGATTCTTCACACCCGAAACGCTGCCGCTGCACTCGACTTCCCTCAAGCACATAGCCGACTGCCTTGCGGGAACAAACACGCGCCTCCTTGTTGTAGGCGGCGCTGGAAGCCTCACCGTTGACGACAAGGGCACCACCCTTGACGACACCCCAGAATTCCCCGACGACTTCAAGCCGCTAGCAAAAGCAATGGCCAAGGGCCTCGCTGAGCTTCACGAACGCGATGGCGTCAACTGGACATACCTCAGCCCAGCAGCAGATTTCCAAGCTGATGGAGCACGCACCGACCGCTACGCCTTTGCTGGAGAAATGCTCGCCACCAACGACAAAGGCGAATCGTACTTGAGCTACGCGGATATGGCCCAAGCAATGCTGGACGAAGCCGAAAACGGCTCACACACACGCGAACGCATCAGCGTATACACCAAGTAAATCGTAAATCCGTAGTGACCGTGACGGCGGAGGCCTCCACAATCTGGTCCCAGTAAAACAGCAGAGTGGTGTGAGCGTGTTTCCGCGCGCACCACTCTGCTGTTGTGCCAAAACGTACCCACCCAGCGTCCACGACTAACAAGAGTCAAAGTGTATAGACAGCGCTGTCGTAGGGAGGGAAGCACGGCTGTATTCATAGAATTGGGATTCTACGCATAAGGACCCTGATTGTCTGTACGCGCAGCTCGGTCTTTCTCTCCAACCTGCACAGACTTCAGGGACTCGAACCCTGAACAAAACCACAGTTGTTTCTCTTCTCTAGAACCTGCAGATAGACTTCTCAACGCTGCAGCAACTACACCGAGAGCGTTGTTTCTCTTCTCTAGAACCTGCAGATAGACTTCTGTCCGTGTCCCTCAGGCGTTCGCTAAGGTTGTTTCTCTTCTCTAGAACCTGCAGATAGACTTCCCGTCTGTCTATGGGCCGTGCTCATGACGTTGTTTCTCTTCTCTAGAACCTGCAGATAGACTTCGAATACGACAACGACGCCTCACTGTTCAGTTGTTTCTCTTCTCTAGAACCTGCAGATAGACTTCAACTGAATGATGTGGGCGAGGCGCGGCTGTTGTTTCTCTTCTCTAGAACCTGCAGATAGACTTCA
>NZ_CAMXWW010000009.1:0-45822 GCF_947252745.1 uncultured Lawsonella sp.
GAGCGCTTCCCTGACACGGAAGAGGTCACTGGTTCGATCCCAGTATCGCGCACCAGTTAATATGGCGGCCGGATGGCCGCCATATTACTATTTTGCTCCATCGACCCTAATACTCATGCGGTGCTCAATCTGACCGCTACCTGCCAAAGACAACATCGCGATGTCCTTTACACTAGATCTATGACTGAACTTCCCCCTGCTTCTTTCCGTATTCGCCCAGCGTATGATACTGACGTTCCCGCTTTGCGAAAACTTGCCTGCGAGACATTCCCGATGGCCTGCCCGAGCTCCATCACTGCGGAAGATATCGCCAAGCATTGTGACTACCAGTTCAATGAGGAGCGCCTCCGCAATCATCTCACCAACTTTGCGCACTACCTTGCGGTCGCAGAAGATACCCAATCCGGACAGTTGCTGGGGTATCTGCTCTTAATAGCAGGGGCAGAAATGGATCCCGCGGCCTATGAAAAGCTTCGCGTTCGACCCTCTCTTGGCGTCGACAAACTCTACGTCCGCGCGGAGTATCACGGTTCAGGGATTTCCCGTGCCCTCATGGACCATGCTGTTGAACAAGCTTTTAACTGTGGCTACTCAAGTCTCTGGCTAGGAACTAATTCTGAGAACAAGCGCGCTCTTCGGTTTTATGAGAAACAGAGTTTTGAGATCGTTGGGTCGCGCACTTACTACGTTGGGACCACCCAAAACGATGACGTTGTCCTGGAGAAACTCCTCGTAGCTGCACCGCTTGCCTAATAGCTAGCACTACACTGCTATACGACAGCGTCCAGTAATACACCATCCACCACCATCTCACTGCAAGGATAAGGAATGGCATTACCTGCATCCCTCTCAGCCGCTACGGAATGGGACAAAGACTCCCTTAATAGGGTGTTGACCGTAGTGTTCTGGCCGCTGACGGTGCTGGTCATGGTGCACAAAGTCTTCATCCAAGCGGTCAACGGCTATGTCACCAATGATTTTGCGCCGGTGTACACGGCGGTAACAAAGTTCCTCGCCGGGCAGCCTGTCTACACGGACAATTACAGCTTTACCAACCCTCATTACCTCTACGCTCCCTCAGGGAGCTTGTTGTTGAGCCCTTTTGGTCTCATCGGTAGTGAAACTCTGAGCCGCTGGCTCTTCATTGGCTTTAACGCGGTCTGTATTGTGCTGGCATCTATGCTGCTGGTCAAAATGTTTGACTACAGTCTGCATGGTTGCGCTCTCCCCTTGGTACTCTTTTTCAGTTTTCTCTCCGAAAGCGTAACAAATACGCTGGTATTCAGTAACATCAACGGCGCGGTTTATCTGTGCGAGGTTGGATTCCTCTACTTGCTACTGCGGAACAAAAACATGTGGGCAGGGGTACCTCTTGGACTTTCCTTGGCCATTAAACCGATGCTGGCACCACTACTTCTCCTCCCGCTGCTTCTGAAACGATGGCAGCCTTTTATAGCAGCTCTCCTCATCCCCATTATTCTCAATGGAATTGGGTGGGTCCTATCCGCTGATCCGGCCGCATATTGGACGCGGACATTCGGCTATTTGGGAGAGGTGCGAGACTACTACAACAACGCCATTGGGGGTTGGCTCGCCTATTGGGGTGCCCCCGAACCTCTCGTGTGGATTGTCCGCTGTGTCGTCATTCTTCTTGGTTTGGCAGCAATTATTCTGCTTCAGCCTTACCGCAACATCGACCTTCGCCTATGGCTGGCCACCACCGCCGGAACTGCACTACTCATTGCATTTTTGGGAGGTGCGCTTGGCCAACGCTACTACTCCATCATGCTAATCCCAATGGTCATGACGATCGTTAGCAAAGCGAGCTTCCTCCGAAACTGGCCAGCATGGGTGGGGATATATCTGGTGTTGGAGGGGTCCAGTTGGTACTCCACCCGCTGGTATATCTACGGTCGCTGGATTGAATACAGCCGTGCAACGATCGGTTGGCTGCTGCTGCTCATCATCATCTTTATTGTCGGGCTATGGCGCTATCTGGCAGCACAGAAAACGCACGATCCTGACTATCCGATGGGGCGCGCCGCCCTGTTCTAAGGCAAACTCCCGCCTAAACTCACTCAGACTCGGCGCGTCAGCTGGGATTCTCCCGCCAGTGTTTTAGCGTAATAACCGTGATCAGCGAAGAATCCAGCATCGAGTCTGCCGCTTTCGATGAAGCGATTGACTCCCTCAAACACGCCCAGTTGCGCCGCGAGATTGAAGTGGGACCGATCCGTCCACCGCAGCGTCTTGCGCCGCTGAGCTACGCCATCGGGTTAGAGGTTGCCCATCCAGAAGAACTGATCGTTCCTGAGCAAAGCGAAGGCGATGCTTACGGCCGATTTATTATACTGTGTGATCCCAGCGGGCAAGACGCTTGGAATGGGACAATGCGGATTGTCACTTATATCCAAGCAGACATGGATGCAGCAGTCGCTGAAGACCCGATGCTCACAGAAGTCGCATGGAGCTGGCTTGTTGATGGTCTGCATGAGCGCGATGTGAAATTCTCTATGCTCGGCGGTACCGTAACCTCTACACACTCCGTCCGCTACGGCGATATCTCCGGACCTCCACGCGCTTATCAACTGGAAATGCGCGCCTCATGGACAGCAGAGAACACTGACATAGCTGCCCACGTAGAAGCGGTCGCAGAGACTCTTGCCTTTGTTGCTGGGCTGCCTCCCGTAGGGGTTACAGACCTTTCCGAGCGCCGTTAACACTACCGTGTCAGAGCAATCTCCCACACCGCCATCCCCGAACATCGATCGGGCACCAGCTGTTTCTGTCACTACTCCTCGTGATGGGCTACCGCCTTTACTTTCCACGCCTGCAGAAATCTCCGACGCTGCGGCTACTCTCGCAGCAGGCTCCGGCATCCTCGCTTTGGATACCGAACGAGCAAGCGGTTTTACGTACTCCCAGCGAGCGCAGCTCATCCAACTACGACGTAACGGGGCAGGTAGTTTTCTTATCGACCCAACACATTGTGCAGATCCAGTAACGGACCTTGCTCCATTGGCAGCCGTCATCAACCCTCTCCCCTGGCTTCTTCATGCTGCTGACCAGGATCTCCCCTGTCTCCGCCAGCTGGGGCTCAAACCACCTCAACTCGCCGACACTTTAGTGGCGGGACGTCTTCTGGGATACCAGAAGTGTAATCTCGGGCACTTGACGGAAGAGGTATTGGGACTACATCTCAGTAAGAGCCATAGTGCAGAGAACTGGTCTCGTCGTCCACTACCAGAGTCGTGGCTTAACTACGCAGCTCTTGATGTTGAGTATCTCATCGAGCTTTGGGATGCACTCTATGCGGAGGCACACGACCGAGGCAGAGATGAGTGGATACGCCAAGAGTGTGAATTTGAGCGGTGTAAACCTGATCCTGCACCAAAACAGGATCCGTGGCGCAGCACATCTCGAATTCACATCTTGAAGAACAGACGCGAAATGGAGATCGTTCGCCAGTTATGGATATCCCGCGATAAATTGGCCCTCCAGAAAGATATCGCTCCCGGTCGGCTTCTTCCGGATCGTCTCATCATTGCCCTTGCGGAGCAGAAACCAACGACTGAAGCGGAACTCAAACGCGTAAAAGGAACTCAGCGAACACGTCAGCGGTCTCGCTGGCTGGGAGCTATTAACGGTGCGCTAGCGGTTCCCGAGGAGAAACTTCCTGCTTTTCGACTACATGCTGGCCACAGCATTCCCCATCAAAGCCAATGGAAACGGCTCAATCCAGCGGCTGCCGAGAATCTCACGCGATGCCGTGCTGTCACTGATGAGATTGCCCAGCAGCTCGCCATTGATGCACAGGATCTAGTTGCTGGGGAGGCATTACGAACCCTCAGTTGGTCTCTCACTGAGCCAACCCCTCCACCAAGCGTGACAGAAAGCCTACGCTCCTCACGGGCTCGTCCCTGGCAGATAAGCCAGATAGCGGTGCCGTTGTCTGAGGCGCTGCACTTTCCCCTGCAGTAACCCTTGCTAAGTAAAACTTCCGTGGCGGAGTCGCTACTGGCAGAATTCGCGCACTCGCTTTCTCCTCCGCACCACTCCGCTAGCTAGTGAGGTGACGGAACCAGTCCTGCATACGCTCAGCGGCGCTCTCTGCATCAAGTCCACGTTCTTCAAGCAACGTCTTGCGCGTTCCCACGGGAAGAAACTCTTGTGGGAGGGCAATCTGGCGGAGCGGGACATCGCATTCATGCATACGCAGAGCATTGCCCAAAACAGACCCAATGCCGCCATTAATGCCATTGTCCTCGTAGACAACAACCATTTGGTATTGACAGGCCTGCGCAAGAATGGAGGCCGGTATGGGGAGTATCCAACGAGGGTCCACAACCGTTGCCTGGATACCTTGTTCCGCTAGCTTGTGGGCTGCTGCAACAGCTCGCCGGGCGAAGGTTCCCACTCCCACAATGAGAATGTCGTCACCATATTTGCAGAGAATATCGACACCATCGTCGGTACGTTCAAGCGCATTGAAGTCATCAGTGACGATCCCCTTGGGGTATCTTACGACCGTCGGTCCGTCTTTAGTCTCAATTGCTTCCGCAATTTCCTCACGAAGACGTTGTGGGTCGCGCGGTGCGGCTACGCGCATCGAGGGAATGATGCTCATCAGCGAAAGGTCCCACATTCCATCATGGCTTGCGCCATCGGGTCCCGTTACACCCGAACGGTCAAGCACCACTGTGACGGGCTGCTTAATGAGCGCTACATCCATCAAGAGCTGGTCGAATGCGCGGTTCAGGAAGGTGGAGTACAGCGCCACTACTGGGTGTTTCCCACCGAGGGCGAGTCCACTTGCGGAGGTAATAGCATGTTGCTCAGCGATACCGACGTCGAAAAAACGTTCCGGATACTTGTCGCGGAACGGAGCTAATCCAACAGGCTCTGCCATTGCGGCAGTAATAGCTACGACCTCGGGGTGCTCAGCTCCAATGCGGAGCATTTCACGGGCAAACACTGCTGTCCAACCGGGCTTACGGGGAACCAGGCAGACACCTGTCACAGGATCGATTGCGTCCGTGGTGTGCATGTGATCCCGCATGTCGTGTTCGGCAAATGCGTAGCCTTCGCCCTTACGCGTCACCGCATGGACAATGACCGGCCCATCAAAATCTCGGGCACGTTCAAGGGCCATCTCCATGGACCGCTGATCATGGCCATCAACAGGACCGATGTACTTGAGTCCTAGGTCGCTATAGAGAGGCTCGGGAACAACAGTGTCTTTGATGCCGGTCTTAAAACCATGCAGCAAAGAATAGATGAACTGCCCCAGCTTTCCTCGCTTTTGCAATTCTTTCTTCGTTTGATCCATGGCCCACTCGTATGCGTTTTCGGTCCGCAGACGAGTGAGGCGCTCAGCGAGGCCACCTATGGTAGGCGCATAGGAACGACCATTGTCATTGACCACAATGGTGAGTGATGTGTGCTTGTGCTCGGCGATATTGTTGAGCGCTTCCCACGTCATGCCGCCTGTAAGCGCTCCATCTCCGACCACCACAACAATATTGCGGCGGGTTATGCCGTCGATCGCGAAGGATTTTGCTAGACCATCGGCGTACGACAATGATGCTGAGGCATGCGACGATTCCACCCAGTCATGTGGGCTTTCAGCGCGGCTTGGGTACCCGGAAAGTCCACCTGCCTGACGCAATGTATCAAAGTAGTCGCGTCGCCCGGTGAGCATTTTATGGACGTAGCTTTGGTGTCCTGTGTCGAAAATGATGGCATCTTGCGGCGACTTAAAAACACGGTGAACTGCCAGCGTCAATTCGACCACACCGAGGTTCGGACCCAGGTGACCACCAGTATGCGACACATTATTGATGAGGAATTGACGGATCTCCGCCGCTAACTCCTTCATCTCTGGATAACTTAACCCGGTAAGATCAGCGGGTTCATTGATGTGCTCCAGAATAGACACAGGTGGCACCTCCTTCGGATGAACTCGTCCGGGTGGGACTCATACAGTCTAGAGTAGACGCCTTAACAGGGCGAAACACTCCATGTGCGGGGTATTCGGGAATCCATCAAAAACCTGCAGTTCAGATAAGGTGTAACCGTTTTCCCCCCAGAGTTTTATGTCTCGAGCAAAGGCCGCTGCATCACAGCCAAAATGGAGGACTGTGCGCGGTGCATGCAGTGCAACGGCAGAAATCACGTCTTTACCTGCCCCCGCACGGGGAGGGTCGAGCACCACGGTAGCGGGCGTCTGGTAGTGAGAAGCAATGTCTCCCTTCAGCCACCGTCCGACAGAGCTCTCTACCATCAAAACTTCTGGTCCATCCGAGTCGAAAGTGGCATTTCCTGCTGCTACAGCGGGCCCAGCAACATCCACCGACACGATCGGACCAGGCTGGGATGTAGCGAGAGAGAGTGCATGAGCAAATACTCCGCATCCGCCATAGAGATCCCACGCAACCTCACCGGTATCAAGGTCCGCACGGTCACGAATTAGCTCGGCGTACGTAGTGGCGGCGCCACGGTGGGCTTGCCAGAAAGCCTCTGCAGGTAGGTGCCACTCTCTCCCTAGAACGCGTTGACGAGCGATTCCCGATCCCGCCAGCACCCGTCGCTGGTGCACCTGCTGAATCCGTGCACGCCGAGAAGTTGCACGTGCGCGGCGAGATGCCTGATAACGATCCTCGTAACGTGTTAGAGCAATGATGTGCCGTTCTCCATACGAATCTGCGGCCAGCACGAGTTCCGAGTTTGTCCCCGCAAGTGAGACGACGTCATCAGCAATTCCCCATTCATCGGGAGAACCGGATAAGAGTGGAACCACCTGTGAGCATTGCTGCGAAATGACCTGATGTGAATGCGCTGCTCGTACACCAACGTCTCCCCCGCTGGTGATACTCAACCGTTGTCGTACTCGCCACTGCGTAGCAGTGCGCGTGACGTTGTCCGACAGCACGCTAACATTTCCCCTCCATGGGATGTCCTCTACCGCACCCAATCCGTGGAGGAGGTCCTCGACGATTTGAGCTTTCATCTCCCGTTGGAGACTAATCGCTGCGGAGTCCCAGCTACAGCAACCTGCACCCGCGGTAGCCGCAGGACACACATGTTCGCCGCGTTCTGGATGAGCCGCATGGATATCGATCACATGTCCGCGCGAAAAGGACTTCTTGTTCTGGGTGATCTCGATGGTGACGTCCTCGCCGGGGAGTGCTCCCGAGACGAAAATGACTCGCCCTTCATAACGAGCCACCATTTCACCACCGTGTGCAGGGCCTGCACAGGTTACGCGGATGCGTGAACCAACCCCAGGAGCGGAGACGGCTGGCCCGTCTTGCGGTCTAGCGCTCACCTTCATCTCCTTCGGGGGTTTCTGGGGTAACCACAATGACGTCCTCGCGGGCGTCGGCTGCGGCGCCTACCGCCTCCATATCGAAGTGATTCTCGTCGAGGAGGAATGGAACGACGGTAACAGATACGCCCGGCTCACGCACCAACCTCTTTAGCATGAGGTTCGTTACTTCGTTATGGGCAATAGACTCCCACCAGTGTTTTACCACCAACTGTGGAATATAGACGTTCACCACGTCGCGAGGATTGTGTGCCCGAATTCGACGAATGTAGCGAACTACTGGGCCGAGAATTGTCCGATAAGGGGCCTCTAAAACTTTCAGAGGAATATCCATTTCGGACTTTGTCCACGCTTCGACGAGCTTTCTGGTCTTCGCATCATCAATATTGACGGTGATAGCTTCCACAGCATCTGGCCGGGCAGCACGCGCGTAAGCCAAAGCTCGACGAGTTGGAAGGTGTAGGCCAAAGACGATGACGAGTGCATGAGTTCGGGATGGCGCCATCCCCTGCCAACGCGCATCAGCGAGACGCTTCTTTACTTTTGCGTAGTGCCGACCGAAGGAGAGGAGGACGAAGGTAATGATAACGATAGCGAGGATCGAGGCCCATCCACCTCGGATGAACTTAAAGATCACCGAGAGCAAGAGGACCGTTGCGAGCAGAAGAGCAGTAATAAGTGCCAGTGCCATACCGCTTCGAGCACGCGCAATTTTGCGGGGGGTGCGTGCCGCTCGCAGGTGACGTATCCAATGTTTAACCATCGCAATCTGGGCGACAAGAAAGGCCCAAAGGGACCCTAATGCGTAAAGCTCGAGCAGGCGCCGTGGTTGCCCATTAGTGAGCGCAAGCGCCAATACCACCAGAATAGCGAGAGAGAAAATACCCCCGTTGTGCGTGAGACGGCGACCTCGGTAGGAAAGGAACTGCGGTAGGAAGCCATCCTTTGCAACGTGCATCGTTAGTGAGGGGAAACTGATGAATACCGCAAGGGCAGCGACCATAAGAACCAGCGCTGACGCCAGCATAACTACCCATTCCATGAAGGGGTAGTCCGGGAACACCGCGGAGGCGAGCTGTACAAGCAGGGGTTGTTGCACATAACCGGCAGGCGAGCCCGGAAGTTGACGAAGTGGGTCACTAACAAAGGAGACTTGGCTAGCCCAGGAAAGTACCACCACTCCCACCAGGAGTCCAAAGGTAGTCGAAGCAGAGAGAGCCAAAATTCGCGAGGCATTTCGGTTCTGTGGCTTGTTGAGAATCTCCATCCCGTTGTTGACGCTTTCAACACCGGAAAGTGCTGTGGCACCAATTGCTATCCCGCCTGCTAGCAACATAAGCACAGCTTCAGCAGGTGCGTTAGAGACCCCGCCTGCGAAACTCGCCGAAGGTGTCAGACCATAGGTGCCGGACACTGCCACAATGGAGTTACCCATGGCAGCTCGGACTGCTCCACCCACCAGCAGGACAATGAGGACGAGAATGAAGAAGCCGGTGGGTAAGAGGGTCGCCCAGGCGGAATTGGCATAACCACGCATACTGACCCAGAGAAGAATAACCAGGATGCCTGCCGCGATGAGGGGGGTGTAAGGCATAACACCCGGTGTAATACCGGCAAACATATGCACCATCATGCTCAAACACAACGCCACGGTGAGGACGTAATCGACCATAAACCCAGCTGCTACGCTAGCTGCAGTCCGGTAGCCCAAGTTGTGTTTGACGACCTGGTAGTCGCCTCCCCCACCTGGGTAGATGCGGATAATGGTCTGCTGCGCACCTACCACGAGGAGAAGGAGGAACGCGATGGCCAATCCAACACCTAGCCCCCACGTGATGGCGGAAGCACCCGCAACTGCCAACACCATGAGAACAAACTGGGGGACGTACGCGACAGAACTCAGCATGTTCGCAGTAAATAGAGACGCCGCGAGCTGATTGGGAAGGAGAATCTGATGAGACTCATCGCTACGAATTCGGGAGCCCAAAAGCAACCCTTTTGCGCGGCGTGACAGATTCATCATGAGTTTCCCATCAACAGATTTCAGTACTCGAGCCTATCCAGAGTTCATGTAGCGATCCGCTGGCTAAGCAGTTTCTCAACTTTAGAATATAGGTTAGAAGCTACCAAGCGGGGTGAATCCCCAGCGATCATCCAGAGGAGAGCACTGTGTTCGTGGTGATTATGGGCTGTGGCCGTGTGGGTCGCTCGCTCGCAGCAAGAATGGAAGCTCTCGGCCACAATGTCAGCGTTATCGATGTCAAGAGTGAAGCTCTTGCCAAACTAGGTAATGATTTTCACGGTAAACGTGTACTGGGACAGGGATTCGACCGGAATGTTCTCACCGAGGCGGGAATTACTGAAGCGGACGCTTTCGCGGCGGTATCGAGCGGTGACAACACCAACATTATTGCTGCTCGGGTAGCTCGTGAAGAGTTCAATGTGGACCGGGTGATTGCTCGCATCTACGACGGGCGCCGAGCCGAAATCTACGAACGTTTGGGCATTCCCACCATCGCGACTGTGCCTTGGGCAGCGGACCGTTTGCTCCACATGATCACTGGGGAGGGTGTGGGCAGCACACTCTCCGATCCATCCGGACAGATTTCTGTCGTGGAACTGGTTCTTCATGTCGATTGGGTGGGCAAACCGCTCAGTGAATTGGAAAAAGCTACTGGAGGTCGCTGTGCATTCATTGTGAGAGCGGGACGGGCCGCTATCCCCACATCACGGACACGCATTCAAGCTGAAGACCATGTGTGGCTATCAGTACTGAGCGAGAAAGAGCAGCGCGCGGTCGCAATTGGCAGAATCGCGCCACAGGAGGTGGAAGTCTAATGCGAATCGCAATCGCCGGAGCAAGTGGTGTCGGTATCTCCATTGCTCATGAACTCGTCAAAAGTGGGCATTCCGTGTTTATACTCGAGCCGGATGAGGCCAGATTACGGCCTCAACTCATTCCAGACGCCCGCTGGGTTCACATGGATGTTTGTGAGGTTCGTGCGCTGGAGGAGCTCCGGCTGGAGAAGTTTGATGTCGTCGTCGCTGCCACTGGAGATGACAAAGCTAACCTCGTTTTGAGCTTGCTAGCGAAAACGGAATTTGGGGTTCCTCGGGTAGTTGCCCGTGTTAATGACGCTCGCAACGAGTGGCTGTTTGATGAGTCGTGGGGGGTGGATGAAATGGTGTCTACGCCGCAACTACTGGCGTCTGTCGTAGAGCAGGTGATTAATGTCGGTGAGCTGGTACGGCTTATGCCGCTCCGCAGGGGAGACGTGGACCTTTTAGGAATTCGTCTCCCCAGCCGTACACACTTGGCGGGGAAGAAAGTTGGGCGGTTCCATTTCCCTCGTGATGGGGTTTTAGTTGCTATTGTGCGCGATAACAACGTCATTGTGCCGAGGCCGGATGATGCCCTCGAACCCGGTGATGAGCTCCTCTTCGTTGCGAATCGTTCGGCGCAAGAAGAGCTCGCCGCACTCGTGTGCCAGAACAGTCCCAAAGCTGTCAATGACACCTACGAGGCAGCCACAAACGCCGGTACTACTCCGCTGGACTCGAGTGAGTCGAATCTTCTTCACTAGTTACCGTCTCAACCACTGGCGCCGATTCTGCCACGGTCGTTTTTCGTATCGCCCATACGGAGACAACAACAGCCAGAATTGTCAGCGGCCATCCCATGACGATACGAGTGACTCCTAGGGCGGTAGCCGCATCCTCCGCATAAAGCCATTGCTGAACAACAAATCGTGCTGCGAATACAAGTGCCCATGCAAGCGTGGCAAGGTCGTACCAGCGACGGCGATTCTTATCTGCACGCCAATCCTGACCGAGCCCGTTCAATGCGTTCCACAAAACACCAACGATGGGCCAGCGGGCGATCATCGAAATGATGGAGAGAATGGCATAGGCCGCCGATACCCAAATTCCCCAGACGAAATATCCTTTTGCATTACCCATTCGATAGGCGATGAATGCACATAGCGCCACGGTGAAGAATCCAGATACCGCCGGAGTCAGTTTCTCTTTGCGAAACAGTCTGGCGCAGAAGACTACAAGTGCTACTGCGAGCGCTACCCAGATCGCGGGCTGTAGCCCTTTCCATGCATTGACGGGGACAAAGATGAGGACAGGCAAAGTCGAGTAGACCAAGCCCTGCCAGCCTCCCATACGCTCGAGCAAGGTTTCTTCGATTTCCGCCTGGACAGGGTCCTCGGTGTGAGGATCACCCTCTATCCCAGCTGAAGGGAGTGAGGTGTAGTCGTCAGCGGGGTGGGGATCAGTGGGCTCTAGTGCAGTCATGACAGCAATTCGTAGCGTGGATTGTAGATAGCCAAATCTCGCCCATGCAGTGCGACACGTCCCTCGACTTGAACATGCCGTCCGGTGTCTATACCGGGAATGGTGTGACGCCCCATCCAATGAAGCTCAATAACTCCTGAGTCATCATAAAGATGTGCTTCTACGCCACAGGGTGCGTGAGGAGCACTGACTGTCACCATGCTAATTGTCCCAGTGATAGTCACTTTGTCACCGAGCCGACACTCCTCAATAGGGGTAATGCGGTTATGCAGGACATTCATAACAACGTACCTCGAAGGCGGGGGCTACCTGTATAAGACGTTGCAAGTCTAGCGTTCCTGCTAAGAAAAATCCTCATCGCTTCACCACCGCCCAGCTTCCCGGAGCCTTGATCTCCCGGACAGTACACTGACCATATGGTCCGGTCTCTCCTCACTCCCCCCGCACTACCCGAGTTACGGCCGCCCCTGTGTGTTATCGCCCTGCCGGGGACGGGGTTTGACGCTCAGTTTTCGCGCCGAGCCTTCTCCCTGTTAGCTGCAGAGTTATCCGCCCGACTGGTGGCCGTCGATCCTCGACCGGGTCATTTACTGGAAGGATTTCTTGGTGATGTCAATGGCGTTCTCGAGGAAGCCCTCCAAACGGGTGAACGGGTTGTCATTGTCGGCGTGTCTATTGGAGCAATTGCTGCATGCCGCATTGCGTTACACGAATCCCGCCGGGAAAATGCGCTCGCCGCTGGTTCATCACCACTGACAGCGGTAGTAGCGCTTATGGCACCGTGGACTGGAGAGGGGTTTCACACCGCACCAGCAGCACTGTCTGCTGCCGCAACAGCAGCTGCGCTTGACGAGCTAGGGATTGCCAAAGTACGGGCAACAATGGTCGCATCCTCTCCCCATTGGCTATCTGCTCTCCAGGATCCTTGCTGGGAACGATATAGTGACGAGCTAGCGGTGCTTATGCGAGAGGCAGCGGTAACACCCTCCCTTAGCCTTGCAGAGTTCACCCGCATCAGGATGCCGGTGGGGGTGGTATGTGTTGACGACGATCCTCTCCATCCAGCGAGCGTAGGACAAGAATGGGCGGCCGCACTGCACAACAGCGCAACCGCCCATATTTGTTTGTCAGATATCGAGAAGGATGTTGCTATCTTCAGCCGAGCTAGCCTTGCTCTGCTATCTGAGCTGCTTTCTTAAGGACTCGGGACCGTCAAATTGTTGGAGTGCTTCGCCACGATCTGCCGACATACGCCGACGCGCTTGTTCTGCCGCTACCTTTGCAGCTTCCTGCTGTCGAAGCTGTTCTGCTTGGACTTGCTCGAGAATCTCCGTGGGTAGTACCAAAGGAATGGGGGTACGAGCAGGCATCGCGTTCATACCCCGACGGACCACCGTATGAGCAAACACTGTTCGTGCAATTTCTGCAGATTGCTCAGCATCTGCAGCATTGCTGACGACCACCGTTCGAAGCATCCAGCGTGGTCCATCGGCACCGATGAAGCGAATTACTGAGTTCGGTGCAGCCCCTACCACCTCACGTCCCCAGGGACCATCTTGGATAGATACTTTGGCGCCTTGTGCCCGCAGACCATCTGCCAGCTCGGAAGCGACCATACGCCACTGCCCGCCAGACTTCGGTGCTGAGTATGCGTCCATCGTGATATGACCGCTACCTACTAGGATATGCACAGCAAGACTCCCGTCAGCAGACGTTTCAATCTGCAGCTGTGCGTCCACAGGTGCTACAAAGGCATAAGCACCGAAGTCGGCGATCCCCGCACCTTCTTCGTTAGGGTCAAGAAGTTCGGTCAAGCCACCATCCGACTCATCGAATGGCCCCACTCCATGGTCTACCCGTGCCTTATGGTGGTCAGAGGGCGACACGGGGTGGGTAGCGCTATTTCCAGATTCCTCCGGGGACGCTGCTTCTTTTACAGAGCTAGCATCCTCGGTCTGAGGAGTCGGTTTGGCTGTAGCCTTCTTTTTCTTCTTTCCGATGCCAAACATTCGTTAGCTTTCTTCCAGCGTTGAATGACCGCCGGTGGAACCGTAGCCGCCCTCTCCACGGTCAGAATCATCGAGTGAGTCAACTTCGTTAAAGGTAAACATTTCCACGCGCTGGACAAGCATCTGGGCTATACGGTCGCCACGCTTAATGCGAATCGAGTTATGGGGATCGAGATTAATGAGACAGACCTTGATCTCACCGCGGTAACCGGCGTCGATGGTACCGGGGGCGTTCACGATCGAAAGGCCGTTGTGGGCTGCTAGACCAGACCGGGGATTAATGAGACCCACAGTGCCAAAAGGCAATTCAATCGCGATACCGGTGCGTACCAGTTCACGCTGACCGGGTTCGAGCACTACGGTTTCGGCGGAGTACAGGTCGACACCAGCGTCACCGGCGTGCGCACGCACAGGGACGGGGAGCTTGGGGTCGAGGCGGACAATGTCAACGATGCAAGAGTCAGATGTGAGTTCGGACATAGTGTCGAGTGTACCGGCGATTGACACTCGCGCGGGAGGGGTCTCAAAGAGTTTCCCTACCACCGGGATAACCTCGCATTTTGGTGGCTATATGACGGAAACTAATGTTTCTCACATTCGAAAGAAATACGACAAAAGCCACGTAAAGAACTCTCTACGTGGCTTTTTGGGAGAATGGAGCGATAGAACGAAATGCCAGTCTGCTGTGCGAGGAAACGTTTCGCTATCCTGCACAGTCTTGGCACACCATGGTACCGTCCTCTTCGACATAAGCAAGCCGGCTAATGTGCTGTACGAGGAAGCAGACACCGCAGGTGAATTCATCCTTTTGTTTTGGGACGACTCGTACGGTGAGTTCTTCATCAGACAGATCAGCACCAGGCAGCTCGTACGACTCAGCAGTATCGACCTCGTCAATCTCCGCGGAGCCAGCTTGGCTTTCTCCCCGTCCTGCCTGCAGTTCTTCCAGAGAACTACTTTCAAGACCCTCGGCATCGTTATTACGCGGTGCGTCGTAGTCAGTCGCCATAATTGCTCAATCCTTAATCGTCACAATGAGAGACGAGACGGTGCCTATGCACACAAATCGCGGGTGCGATTCGACAACGGCATACTACAGAAAGATATCGACCAATGCTAGCGAACAAGGGGATTTCTCGACATCTTTCTCTTGCAGAGATTCTCGCCATTTGGTTCAAGCTGCTGAACTGCAATTTTCTCTACGAATGAAAAGTGGGCGGCCCATGCTTCCCAAGAACCGCCATTCATTGCCGTAGCTCACTGTGCTCTTGGCCTCCTGCGGGGTGTATGTGGCCGCTGGCTCTAACGACGGTGACGAGATGCGCTTGTTTTTCTTTCGTAAATCCACTTGATTAGCGTGACAATTTAGGCTAGCCTTACCTTTAAATAGCTCAAAAATGGAAATTCTTAAAATAATTTTTTGCATGGAAATATAGTTCCGTATTACGGAAAGTGCCTGCTAAAAGCCTGTGCGGAATCGATCTACCTGCACTTTCCCACCCTCCAAATCTGAGAGAATTATTCCATTTTTGCAAAATCCTGAAAACTCACGCCAATTAGGCAAAGTAGCCACGTCAATTAACCGATAAACGCCAATTCCGAACAGGTAATTTAGGGCACCTCGGCCGTATAGTCTTAGTTATGGTCGAGGTACGAATTCATGGACGAGGCGGACAGGGTGTAGTCACTGCATCCGACCTCCTCGCATTTGCTGCATTTGAAGATGGCCACAGCGCACAAGCGTTCCCGAGCTTTGGCTCCGAACGCACTGGCGCCCCAGTGGTGTCATACTGTCGAATCCGTGACACGGAAATCCGCACTCGCGAACCCGTGCTAGAACCGGATTTGATCATTGTCCAGGACCCAACGCTCCTGGCAATCATGGACGTGTTCTCAGGTCTCAAACCTGATGGATATGCCCTCATTAACTCAACGAAGTCGATTGACGAGCTTGATCTCACTGAACTCGTCGAAAGCCACCTGCCGGGACACATCCATGTCATTCCTGCTACAGACCTGGCTTTCCAATACGTTGGTCGCAACGTCCCTAACGCCGTCCTACTAGGCGCCGTTACGGCTTTCACCGACATTGTTTCTATGGAAGCAGTCGAGAAAGCCATCCGTTCGAAGTTCCCCACCCCTCTTGCTGAAAAGAATATTGCAGCAGCCCAGGCCGCTGCGGAACTTCTCTCTAATGAAGAGGTGAATGCCAGTGCTTAAGCAAATTGAAGGATCTCAGGCGATGGCTCAAGCTGTTGCCGCCTGCAAACCGAATGTTGTCGCTGCTTACCCCATCAGCCCGCAGACCCACATCGTGGAGGCGCTTTCTAAGCTGGTTAAAGATGGCCACCTTACCGGGTGCGAATACCTCAACGTCGAGTCTGAGTACGCAGCTATGTCTGCCTCTATTGGCGCATCCGCAGTGGGCGCCCGTGCCTACACTGCAACGGCATCCCAAGGTCTTCTGTTCATGGTCGAGGCCGTGTACAACGCCTCCGGTTTGGGCCTCCCCATCGTCATGACGGTTGCTAACCGTGCTATTGGCGCTCCGATCAACATCTGGAACGACCATACTGACGCGATGAGTCAGCGTGATTCCGGGTGGCTCCAGCTCTACGCGGAAACCAACCAGGAGGCCGCTGACCTCCATGTACAGGCGTTCCGTATCGCTGAAGAACTATCGCTGCCAGTAATGGTATGTATGGACGGCTTTATCCTTACGCACGCCGTCGAGCAGGTTGACGTTCCGGAAGAGGAACAGGTTGCAAAGTTCCTACCTCCCTACGAGCCGCGCCAGGTACTCGATCCGGAGAATCCGATGTCCATCGGCGCAATGGTGGGTCCCGAAGCCTTCACTGAGGTCCGCTACCTTGCTCACCACAAGCAGAAGCAAGCTCTAGAGCTGATTCCACAGGTTCAAAAGGAATTCGAAACGGTCTTCGGACGCTCCTCGGGCGGACTTGTCCATACCTACCACTGCGAGGACGCAGATACGATCATCGTCGCACTCGGCTCCATCGTCGGCACGTTGAAGGACGTTGTTGACGAGCGTCGTGAGAAGGGCGAAAAGATTGGTGTCCTGTCAATCTGTTCCTTCCGCCCCTTCCCCTTCGAGACTGTTGGCAACATTCTGAAGGATGCGAAGACGATCATCAGCTTTGAAAAGGCCTTCCAGGTCGGTATCGGCGGTATAGTTTCGTCCCACATTCTCGACTCGTTGCGTGTCATCGACCCAGATCTCCAGCCCAAGCTTTACGAAGTCATTGCCGGTTTAGGTGGTCGTAACATCACCAAGCATTCCATCCATGAAATGCTTGATTCTGCCAATGCCAACACGCTTGAACCCCTCACCTTCCTCGATCTCGACCGCACTCTTGTGGATGCCGAGCTTGAGCGTGAGGAAGCTGTCCGCCGCTCTGGCCCCATGGCTGAAAATATGCTGCGCGACGTAAACACCCGTGCCAACCAAGCGGCTGACGCCCGAAATAACTAGGAGGTAGTGCAATGAGTGAAGTAAGCCTTCCGCTCCCCAGCATGCCGTCTACTCGTGAGACCTCCATTCCCGCTCGCGAGAAGGTCAAGTTCTACCAGGTAGGTTCCTATGCTGTAGGTAACCGACTGGCAGAAGAACAGCTGCGCTCCGTTCAGTCCGACCCTGATCGCTATAACTCGTTGACCTCCGGGCACCGTGCCTGCCAAGGCTGTGGTGAGGCCCTCGGCGCTCGATACGCTGTTGACACCGCGAGAGCGGCAACCGATGGCAATCTCATTGCGGTTAATGCCACGGGCTGCCTGGAAGTGTTCTCGACTCCTTATCCGGAAACGTCCTGGACGCTTCCCTGGCTCCACTCACTATTCGGCAATGCTCCTGCTGTCGCAGCTGGCGCCGCTGCTGGCCTCCGCGCCCAGAACAAGCAGGACATTCGTGTGATTGCTCAAGGTGGTGACGGCGGTACGGTCGACATCGGTATGGGCTGTCTGTCCGGTATGTTCGAGCGTAACGATGACGTCCTCTACCTGTGCTATGACAACGAGGCCTACATGAACACCGGCGTGCAGCGTTCTGGCTCCACCCCGGCTACCGCCCGCACCGCTACCACTCAGCCGGTTGGTGAGCATCCTGGTAACGAGTTCGGCCAGGGCAAAGACATGGCTCGTATCGCCATGGCTCACGAGATCCCTTACGTTGCTACAGCTACCGTCGCAGACCTTCGTGATCTCGAGTACAAGGTCACGAAGGCAATGCAATACCGCGGAGCGCGCTACATCCACATCCTGGTGCCTTGCCCGCTGGGCTGGGGATCGGCATCTCGCGACACCGTTAAGCTGGCTCGCCTTGCCACCCAGACTGGCTTGTTCCCGGTCTACGAAGCAGAAGCAGGCGAAATCACTTCTGTTATGAAGATTCGGCGGCCGGTGCCGGTGGAGGAATACCTCCGTCCACAGCGTCGCTTTGCACATATCTTTAAGAACAAGGACACGGAAACCCTGGCCCGTTTGCAGGCTATTGCTGACCGCAACATCCGCCGGTATGGACTCATTGACGCCGAAGGCCTCGATGATGACGTGCTCGAGCGTGTGATGTCGGTAGGTGATGATCCCGAGGGTCGTTTTGCTCGCACTGTTCGAGATGCTGCCGAAACCACCCAGGCTGATAAAGAAGCCCAACAGCACAAGCAGCACATTCTCGAATCCAAGAGCGGACATAAGGAGAAGTAGGACATGACTGCCCCTGAATCTAAAGGTGCTGCCCCCACCTCTGAACCGTTTGCCATTACGCTGGAGGTTGGTTCCTCACTGGCAAACGAAACGGGCTCCTGGCGCACTGAGCGTCCCGTCTACGTTCACAACCTGCCCCCGTGCAATAAGGCTTGCCCTGCCGGTGAGAACGTGCAGGAATGGCTGTACCACGCAGAAGAAGGCGATTACGAAGCCGCTTGGCGCGAGATTATGGTGAACAACCCGCTGCCCGCCACAATGGGTCGCGTGTGCTACCACCCTTGTGAGACGGCATGCAACCGTGGACAGGTTGATGAGGCTGTTGGCATTAACGCCATTGAACGCTTCCTCGGCGACAAGGCAATCTCTGAAGGCTGGACTGTTCCGCTGTTGCAGGAAGAGACCGGCAAGAAGGTTCTGGTCGTCGGTGCTGGTCCATCCGGTCTCTCCGCCGCTTACCACCTGCGACGTGCCGGCCACACCGTTACCATTCGTGATGCCGGCCCCGAAGCTGGCGGAATGATGCGTTTCGGTATCCCCTCCTACCGCTTGCCGCGCGGCATCCTACGTGCTGAGATTGAGCGCATCCAGAACATGGGTGTGACGATCGAGCTTAACACCAAGGTGGAGAATGTGGCGGAAGAAATTGAGCATTTCGACGCCATCTTCCTCGCAGTCGGTGCGCAGATTGGTAAGAACGTCAATATCCCAGCTGGTTCTGCTGCCACTATGGTCGACGCAGTGTCAGTGCTCCGTGATGTAACCGATTCCGACGCCGAGGAAAAGCCATTGCTGGGACGGCGCGTGTACGTCTACGGCGGCGGCAATACCGCTGTCGACGTTGCCCGTACTGCCCGTCGCTTGGGTGCTTCGGAATCCGTTATTCTCTACCGCCGTACTCGTGACCAGATGCCCGCCCACGACTCCGAGGTCAAAGAAGCTGAGGAAGAGGGCGTACTTATGCGTTGGCTGTCGACAGTGAAACACGTCGATCAGGGCGAGATCCAGATCGAGAAAATGGAACTCGACGAGAATGGCTTCCCCCAGCCGACTGGTGAATACGAGACGCTGCAGGGCGACTCTCTCATCATGGCACTGGGCCAGGATGCGGACCTTTCCCTCATTGAAAACGATGACGAGATCGAGATCAGCAATGGTGTTGTGCAGGTAAGCGACCAAATGATGACTGGCCACCGCGGTATCTTCGCTGGTGGTGACATGGTCCCGTCGGAGCGCACCGTTACCGTTGCGATCGGCCACGGAAAGAAGGCGGCGCGCTATATCGACGCCTTCCTTCGCGACACTGAGTACCATCCAGCCCCGAAGCACGCTGATGCGTCCTTCGACAGGCTGTCCACCTGGTACTACGCTGATGCGCCTGTACAGGTTCGCGAAAAGCTGGAAGGGGCTCGCCGCGCGTCCACCTTCGATGAAGTTGTGCTGGGCTTGGACGAAAGCTCTGCATTGTTCGAAGCTCGTCGCTGTATGTCATGCGGCAACTGCTTCGGCTGCGACAACTGCTTCGGCGTCTGTCCCGATAACGCCATCACCAAAATCAAGCCTGGTGAATACGAGTTCAAGTATGACTACTGCAAGGGCTGCGGCATCTGCGTCGAAGAGTGCCCCTGTGGTGCAATCGACTTGGTCCCTGAGCAAGCCTAATGATGTCTTAGCTCACGTGGCTTAGAAGAGGGGTGTTCCTCCGAATGGAGGAACACCCCTCTTCCTGTATAAACCCGTGCCGTTAACGGCCGGTGCCGATTGGCACCGTGGTAATACGCGGACTCGCTACTGCTTTTTGAGCAAAGGCATCGGCTGCAAACCACCCGCTGCTTCCATCATGGTCACGAATTCCTGCGCGACGGAAGGAGCAACTGCATAGTTCAACGTTCCCATATGACCGATTTCCGCGGGGTCGGGAATGACCGTCACAGCTCCAGCCTCCTGCGCAATAATGCCACCAGCGGCACGATCCCACGGGTGCAGTCCGTGCTCGTAGTATGCGTCAAGACGTCCTGACGCGACAAAGCACAGATCGAGGGCTGCCGATCCTAGCCTTCGAATATCACGAACGTGTGAAATGACCTGCGAAAACAAAGCACCTTGCAATGCTCGTTTTGAGGACGTGTAAGAAAAGCCCGTGCCCAAAAGGGTAACCCCTAAGCTCTCTGGTTCATTGCAGTGAAGGCGAGGAGCTGTACGGGCGCTGGAGGGATCGGCTTGCGCCTGCTCTATGCTGATAACACTTGCTCCCCCACCACGATGGGCAGAGAAAATCTCACTGGCAACAATGTTCGCGACAGCGCCGGCCACAACTTTGCCATTTATCGCGGCAGCAATGGACACCGAGTACGCGGGAATTCCATACAGGAAGTTCACGGTGCCGTCGATGGGATCGAGGACCCAGGTGACCGCGTTCTCGTCACCAGTGAGGACCTCTCCCCCACCTTCTTCACCCAAGATAGAGTCATGCGGACGTACCCGGGTGAGGAACTCACGAAGAGCTTTTTCATTTTCTTGATCGACGATTGTAACGGGGTCGCACTCTGTGGTCTTGAGCTGTTGGCCCAGGGCAGAGGCGTTATCGGTCGTATCCTCAGTGAGCAACTCAGCACGGCGTTGCGCGACAAGCTGCGCAGCTTTAGCTGCCATAGTAACAGCCAGATCGCGAAGTTCAGCAGGGGTAATGTGTTCAAGCGCGGTGACGGCAGGATCAGCCATGGCTCACATCTTTCTGACACGTTGTCTGTGCGGGGGGTGGTAAACGAGTAAAGAAATAGTCGCTTTCTTCAAAAAGAAGGACAAGAACCCTCTTCCCTCTCGTCAGTCCTATGCTTCTATGCTACGTCTGGCAACAAAGTTGGCAGAACGAGGTTTACATCTCGTAATCTTATCTGGAGCGATTCAGTAACGTCTAGCGCATTCATCGGTCATTGTGAGACGCTTAAGATACTGATAACGCACCACACCTCACAGGCTTCTCCATCTCAAAGGAACACCATGGCGGAAAACGGTCTCCAACCGCAACTGCGCGGCTTCGGCGTCGACGTCGGCGGTAGCGGCATCAAGGGTGCACTCGTTGATCTCAACACCGGACAACTCATCGGCGAACGCATTCGTATAGCTACCCCCCAACCTGCCACCCCGGATGCAGTTGCAGACGTCGTCACTGAGATTACCCACCGCTTTAGCTGGGAGGGTCCTGTTGGCGTGACCCTCCCCTCCGTCATCCAGCAACAGACTGCAAAAACAGCCGCTAACATCGATAAATCGTGGATTGATACGGACATCAAGGACCTGTTCACCCGCCATCTGCCCGGGCAAGAGGTGACCGTCGTCAATGACGCTGATGCCGCCGGCATTGCCGAGCTCCATTACGGTGCAGCTAAAGGCGCACAGGGCTTGGTCGTCCTTTTGACTTTCGGCACAGGCATCGGATCAGCTGTTCTGTACAACGGCATTCTTATCCCCAACACTGAGTTTGGCCACTTCGAATTGGGCGACGGGGACGCGGAGGTGTATGCCTCTGCCGCCGTACGTGAGCGTGAAGACCTCACCTGGACGGAATGGACAGCACGTGTCAATGACATGATCCGCAGTATGGAAAAATTCTTCTGGCCTGACCTGATTATCGCAGGTGGTGGTATCTCTCGTAAGCACGCTAAGTGGATGCCCAACCTCGATATTCGTACGCCTATTGTACCCGCAGCTCTGCGCAACCATGCCGGTATCGTCGGTGCCTCCTATGCTGCCGCTAACGGTATCTGTCCCTAACCACATCAGTTCAGGGAGAAAACGGCCAGCGTCAATGCGCTGGCCGTTTTCCTATTGAATCTGGCACAGCGCGTGGCACCCGCAGGCTGAGGGTTCGGCAATATTGTCAGCTAGTCGGTACAATGACAAGGCATGTTCTCCTCGTTTAGTCGCGTACCCTAGGTACTTCTGATAACGCGATGGGACCAACAACCGACTTTATGCTCGCATAGTCTCGAAAGGTTTTTTGTGGCAGCCTCTAAGAGCGCATCTACTTCCGCCTCCACTACTCCGGGAAAAAAGACGACGACCGGAAACTCCAGTACACGCCGCCGGTCATCGTCCTCTGCTGCATCTACAAACAGAGACGCTACGGCGCTAGACAACACCGCAGAAAGCACTGTTCCTGCGAAGAAATCGAGCGATCGTCGCACCACTAAAGCTGCTACTGCCAAGAACAATACAGCCGCGAAGAATACGACCACACGACGCAAAACGGCTGCCACTAAGAAAGCTGCTGACGGTGACACTGCGACGGCAAAGAAGACCACCTCGCGACGTCGTTCCTCTGCATCTGCCGCGGAGAGCTCGGCTGCAGGCGAGGATACGACCGTAGCGAAGAAGACCGCGCGGAAGCGCGCAAGTACCAAGACTGTATCGACTCGTGGCGCTAAGAAGAACTCGACTCGGCGCACCAAAAAAGCAGCCGAGGAGGAGCTCAAGGTCGAGGACACTCCACAGAACGATGAGGATCAACTTGACAACGATGATCTAGATCTGGATGCAGATCTAGACGCAGATATGGACGAGGACCTCAACGATGATGATCTTGATAACGATGATCTGACCGATGACGATCTGAATCTGGACGATGACCTCGACCCTCTCGAAGATGATGACGACGATGACGATGACGTCAACGATGTCGTCATTGAGGGTGAAGAGGATGATGAAGACGAGGAAGAAACACCCACCGTCGACAATTCTCCTGCTTCTCGAGTACTGTCCAAGACCTCAACCGGGCGTGCTGCAGCAAAGAAAAAGAAGCCTACGTCGAAGGACTTTGTCTGGGATGAGGAAGAGTCTGCAGCTCTTAAACAAGCACGTAAAGACGCTGAATTAACTGCTTCTGCGGACTCAGTCCGCGCATACCTCAAGCAAATAGGTAAAGTCGCTCTGCTCAATGCGGAAGAAGAGGTTGACCTCGCTAAGCGTATTGAAGCTGGCTTGTACGCGGACTGGTATCTCAAGCAGCTGGAAGCGCAGGGGGAAAAAGTTCCTCCGTCACAACGGCGAGATCTGAAGCTGGTTATCCGGGATGGTAACAAAGCTAAGAACCATCTTCTCGAAGCGAACCTCCGTTTGGTGGTCTCGCTAGCGAAACGTTACACAGGCCGCGGTATGGCCTTCCTCGACCTTATTCAGGAAGGAAACCTGGGTCTTATCCGAGCCGTTGAGAAATTCGACTATGCCAAGGGCTATAAGTTCTCCACCTACGCTACTTGGTGGATTCGTCAGGCCATCACCCGTGCCATGGCAGACCAGGCTCGTACTATTCGTATCCCGGTCCATATGGTGGAGGTCATTAACAAACTTGGTCGTATCCAACGTGAGCTGCTACAGGATCTAGGCCGCGAGCCCACTCCTGAAGAGCTTGCAAAGGAAATGGACATCACCCCTGAAAAGGTTTTGGAGATCCAGCAGTACGCTCGTGAGCCTATTTCTCTCGACCAGACCATTGGTGACGAAGGCGATTCACAGCTCGGTGATTTCATTGAGGACTCTGAGGCTGTTGTCGCCGTTGACGCAGTGTCGTTCACACTTCTCCAAGACCAGCTGCAGGACGTCCTGGACACCCTTTCTGAGCGTGAAGCCGGAGTGGTTCGTCTTCGCTTCGGTCTCACGGATGGACAGCCCCGTACGCTGGATGAGATTGGCCAGGTCTACGGTGTCACCCGTGAACGTATCCGCCAGATTGAGTCGAAGACCATGTCGAAACTACGCCATCCCTCACGGTCGCAGGTTCTGCGAGATTATCTCGACTAGGCCGTTCGAAGGCACACACAGTCTATCCGGCTTCCATCAGACAGATTCTTCAGAGCGCTAAGAAAAGAGACCAGCCCCGGGCTGGTCTCTTTTCTTAGGTCGTATAAGCAGCGGGTGGGAGCGCTAACGGGAATTCCGCAGCGTGTCGTAAATACGCTGGCATTCAGGGCATATCGGAGAGTTGGGTTTAGGAGTCTTGGTTACCGGAAACACTTCTCCACACAGAGCAACCACATGAGTCCCAGTGATCGCACTCTCCACGATCTTGTCTTTCTTAACATAGTGAAAATACTGAGGGGCTTCATCAGTTGTTTTCTCTTCCAGATCAACATCTGGACGTTCTAGAACATCAGTAGCAGTACTCACATCTGCTATTGTGCTCTTTTTTCTTACGGCCTTCCACTCTGGTCACACCCCACTTCCAAACAGGACAAAAGTCTGTGCCAGAATGATGACGTGACTATTTCTGTGCCTGTTCTCGAGACTCTTCGTTCCGCCTTCCTCCGTCTGAACTACACCATCGACGGAGTGCATGAGCTACTTGGTGACGACGCGTTTCAAGCGCTGTTCCGCCACGAACCGGTACCCGCGTGGCTAGCAACCACCACACCGCAGGAAAGAGAGACTTCTCCCCTCGCACCTCTCGTGCGTCTTCTCTTACTCGGAGAGCCGCAGAGCGCGGAAGAGATCTCAGCACTCTTTGACGTTGCGGGGCATGATCTCGCTGATCTTCTTGACAGTGAGATCTTCCAGATGGAAGATAACGGGCTCTATCGTGTTGCGCTTGATGTGCGTCCTGCTAACACAGGTTTCGGAAATCAGTGGGTGTTCTCTGATCTCGACGGGGCACTGTTCCCCGCTGCCACGCGGAAGGACCATGTCCTTGGCGTAGGAGAAGCATCCCTGTCACTCCTGCGCGCAACCCCACTAGACACCGTCGATTCTCTGCTTGACATTGGGACGGGGTGCGGGATTCAAGCACTCCACGGAAGCCACTATGCTCAGCGCATTATTGCAACAGATTTGTCGCCTCGCTGCTGCGAGCTCGCCGCTGCAACTCTTGCGATCAATGGAGTGTACGTCGCCCCAGAAGGCGGCCTCCTCCAGGAGAAAACTGTTCCGTCAGGTCCACGTGCAGAGATACGACAAGGCCCGTGGTTTGACCCAGTAGCTGACCATGAATTCGATGCAATCGTCGCGAATCCGCCTTTTGTTGTCGCATCAGAGAAGATCACTCACTCCTATAGGGACTCGGGTCTCGATCTTGATGGTGCGACCGAACTTATGGTGCGCCAGTCGCCCCAGTATCTTAAAGAGGGAGGTCATGCGACAATTCTGGGGGCATGGGTGCATGAGCAGGGTAGAGACTATAGGGCCCGTCTTGCCCAATGGGTGCCTTCAAAGGGGGTCGATGTCTGGATTGTAGAACGAGATTGTGTTGACCCGGCCCTTTATGTAGCAACCTGGATGAAAGACTCGGGCCGAGATCCAGCTGACCCACAATGGAGGGACTACGCTGCGCAATGGCTAGGTCACCTCGCTGATCATAGTGTTGCCGGTATCGGCTTCGGCATGGTGTTCATGCGGAAAGCTACAGGTCCGTCGACTCTCCTGATCGAAGAACTCACTGCCCCTGAAGGAGATGCACTTGCCGCCGAGTCTCTATCACGCTGGGAACGTTGGGATAACCTGCAGCAGTGGTCGACAGACGAACTGCTCTCGCAACGTTTTGCACTCTCTCCGCAAGCAGTGTTCGTCGATACTGCAACTCCCTCGTCGAATGGGCTGGGTACTGAAAACTCTAGCCATTCGGTCTACCGTAGCGACATACCAAGCTTCCGTCACACTATCGATGAACCCCTGCGCGCGGTTCTTAACGGGCTGAGCCGTGACGGGCTCTCGGCCGGTGATGTCGCCGAACTCCTCTGTACGGTACAGGGCTGGGACTGGGACATCTTCCGCCCCGCGATGTGCTCCGCTCTTCACGCCCTCTACCTGCATGGAATCATCACTCTGTGATTAATTTTGGGATTTGGGAACTCTTTTGGGGACTCACGCGTTGAACCGAGTGAACCAACTTACGACGAGGAGGATCCCATGACCTCAGACAGCGCAGCAACGGCAGTTGTTGATCGGACGCAGGAACAGGACCTTGATCGCCCTTCTCAGACTGCCGACTTGGTACGTGTTTACCTCAATGCAATCGGTCGTCGGCCGCTCCTGACGGCTGAAGAAGAAGTTGACTTAGCAAAGCGCATTGAAGCAGGCATCTATGCAGAGCATCTTCTTGAGGAGCATCCCCGCTATGGAGATGCTCGTCGAGGACAGCTGCGCATGTTGGTACGGGACGGGGAACTTGCTCGTCAGCAGCTTTTGGAAGCGAATCTCCGACTTGTTGTCTCCCTTGCGAAACGATATACCGGCCGTGGTATGCCCCTCCTTGACCTCATTCAGGAGGGAAACCTTGGTCTCATCCGAGCCGTCGATAAATTCGATTACGCCAAGGGGTTCAAGTTCTCAACGTATGCCACTTGGTGGATTCGCCAGGCGATCACCCGTGGGATGGCGGAGCAGACTCGGACAGTTCGACTTCCTGTTCATCTGGTAGAGCAGTTCAACAAGATCTCTCGAATTAAGCGCGAGCTCAATCAACAGTTGGGTCGTCAGGCAACGTGGGAAGAGATTTCTGAGGAATCCGGTATTCCGGTTGAGAAGATTCTCGATCTTGTCGACAAAGCTAGAGACCCCATCAGTCTGGACACCAAGGTCGGTTCTGATGATGATTCACCGCTCGGATCCTTTATCGAAGATGATGGTGCCCTCGACGCTGTCGAATACACTATGACTCGTTTTATGGCGGAAGACGTCCATGACGTTTTAGACGATCTCAGTGAGCGTGAACGTAACGTTATCCGCTGGCGCTATGGTCTTGCTGATGGTGAAACCCACACCTTGGACTTCATCGGTAAGAAATTCGGTCTATCCCGTGAACGTGTGCGCCAGATTGAACGTACGGTACTGGAGCGTCTTCGGGAAAGCGAAGACATCGAACGTCTCCGCGCCTACGCCAGCTAGCGAGAGCATCAATAGCTACTAGCGAAAAGCCCCAAGATCCTGCCTAAAAACTCTTCTTCACGAAGGCGGTTAGGCAGGGTCTTCCTGTATTTTTGACTTAAGATAGGTATGGCTGCCCACACCATTATTTTGGTCTGCCCATGAAGGAAAAGGACTCTCATATGAAAGAGCTTGTCGACACTACCCAAATGTATCTGCGGACCATCCTCGAACTCGAAGAAGAGGGTATCACGCCTCTCCGTGCTCGCATTGCGGAGCGTCTCGAGCAGTCGGGCCCCACAGTCAGCCAAACTGTGGCGCGTATGGAACGGGATGGGCTTCTGACAGTGGAGGCGAGCCGAGAACTGCATCTCACCCCTAAAGGTCGTGAAATCGCAGTGGCAGTCATGCGAAAGCATCGCCTCGCAGAGCGACTGCTCGTCGATATCGTCGGCATGGATGTATCGGAAATCCACGACGAGGCGTGCCGATGGGAACATGTTATTAGCGAAAATGTCGAACGACATCTCGTCAAGGTGCTAGACCACCCGCACCACTCCCCCTATGGGAATCCCATCCCTGGGCTTGACAGGATCTCTGCTGATGCGGCTGTGACGGAAGACTACCCTCGTCTGACTGAGCTTGATCTCAACGAAGAGCCACTCATCGTCACGCTGCGCCGAGTTGGCGAAATCGCCCAGACCGATCAGGATCTTGTCGATAGTCTCATCACCAATGCAATTGGCCCTGGAGCCCGCATCAGTGTCAAAGAGAAGGATGGCGTCATTCGGCTATGCTCATTGGGCGGCGAGTGGATTACCATACCTAATGACATGGCACACGCCTTTTATATTGAACCTGTGAAGAGGTAATACATGAAACTCCTGGTTACCGGCGGCGCCGGATACGTTGGTAGCTGTGTTGCTACCTTGCTAGTGGAACGCGGTCACGACGTCACTATCGTCGACAAATTGTCGACAGGTACCAGGGAAGCAGTACCGGCCGGTACTCGCTTCATTGAAGGCGACATCAAGGATGTTGCGCACGAGGTGCTAGCCGCAGAGTCGTACGACGGTGTTTTACATTTCGCTGCTCGCTCTCTTGTCGGGGAATCCTGTGAAGTACCGGACGAATACTGGCAAGGCAACGTTGTTACCACCCTGGCGCTCCTCGATGCCATCCGCGACAATAACGTTCCTCGGTTAGTCTTCTCCTCGACCGCAGCCACCTATGGAGAGCCAGATCAGGTCCCCATCACCGAAGACATGCCTACCCACCCCACGAACCCGTATGGGGCCACTAAGCTTTCTATGGATATGGCGATTACCTCCTATTGCAACGCCTATGGGCTGACCGCCACCTCGCTACGCTACTTCAACGTAGCAGGTGCCTACCATGGCGCTGGTGAGAATCGGAAGGTCGAGACCCATATCGTTCCTCTCGTCCTTGAAGTAGCCATGGGTTACCGTGAAAAGATCTACATGTTCGGCGATGATTGGCCCACTCCTGACGGCACCTGTATTCGGGACTATATCCACGTCTTGGACCTGGCAGATGCGCATATTCTTGCACTAGAGAAGTCTCCAAAAGGTCGTCATTCGATATTCAATCTTGGTTCGGGTGAAGGCTTCTCCGTAAAGCAAGTCATCGAGGCCTGCCGGAAAGTTACTGGGCACCCAATTCCTGCCGAGGTAGCGGAACGTCGTGCGGGTGACCCTGCCGTTCTAGTCGCTTCCTCCGAAAAGGCCAAGCAGGAATTAGGTTGGAATCCCCAGCACACTGATATCACCGAAATCGTCAGTGACGCGTGGGAGTTTACCCGGCAGCTTGGTGACCGCGCTTTTGCCGCACACAAGGCTCGCTAGGCGCCTTCTTCCCACAGGGATTCGGCAATTTCGTCGACAACGATTCGTAACGCCTTGGGTTCAATGCACATGGCCAGCAACTGCCGCAATTGACGAATTTCAATGCACTGGGGGTCAATGATTGCTGCTTGGTCGAGCATGGTGTGCGCCCGAAAGCCGTCGCCATGCATGTAGTACCACAATGCCAATGCTAAGAGCATGTAAGAACGCATAGCGAGATCAACGCTTGGGATAAGCTCCCACATCCATTCTGCCCACTGATCCGCATCACGGTCGGCGAGCAGAGCAATAAGCCCGTCAGCTCCTTGGCAAGACTCAATACAGCGGAGTAAGAACTGGCGCATCACGACCGCAGATGGGTCATGCACAGACTGTGTAGGGGTTGTCTGAAGAATGTGACGCAGCTCGTCCCTGGAGGGAACAGAAAGACAGGCTAGACTTTCCGTCCGTGCGTCCCATTCAGAGAGTTGGGAAATATCCGTAGTTCGCGCAGCCACCCACTCTTGTGTCTCTTCACGGGACATCAATGCAGGTAGTCCCCTATAGGAGTGCGTCTTCTGAAGCTCAGGAGCAACAGGCAACTCCGTTTTCTCGTTGCCGCTAATGACGGTGATCGGTTCCCTAGCATTTGCCAATTCTTGCCGTTGCTGCGGTAGCTTTGGTGCACTTTTACGGCCGATAGAAACCGTATCGATGGGGATGATAGTCGGGATTCTCCCTTTCTCACCTGTGTAAAGAGAGACCCAATCTCCCCCCGGATGACAGTGGCGGGCCATATAGAAATCTTTAATGGTGAATCCGACGGAATAGGCTAGTTCCTCACAGACTTCATCGATAGCGTCCGCTTGGGCGGCCCCCTGCGCTGTCCAGTCAGAGCTTATTAGGATGATATGCAACTCTCCGAATTCTCGGTCTGCGAGACGCCGCAGAGCGGCTGATATTGTCTGCCGTGTCTCCCCCGTTTTACCAGGTTTGGAAATATCAGCACGCAGGAGCGGTCCCATCGCATGAGTGACACTAGAAGTCGTCATGACGACGAGTGAGTCATGAACATCGAATCCGAAGAAGTGAGGTAGCTGGGCGATAAGATGCCCGGGTGAAGAAATGGTGTGATGCATACTGACACTGTCGCAAAGGGGAGATACACAGCACCGTCAGCACATAGCACTATCAAAAACTAGTCCACAGTCTGGACAGGTGTGGACAACACACACCCGTTACTCGCTGAGCAACCAATGGGTGTGAGAAAACTCCACAGAGCTGACTAGTCTTCTGCTGTATGGTGTTCTGCGGGCCTGACAGTAGTCGTTCGCGGAGAATGAGTCACGCTCGACTTACGGACGCTAGTGGAGCTAGTACTGGCAGATTCGTTAGCGTCTTTGCGGGTCGCTTCAGCAGCTTTCTGCTCAACTTCCGTACTCTTCTTTACGGCGTTTTGCAGGACATCATCTACTTCCCCGCGGCTAACTGGACCACCGAAATTCATTCCCATGACCTCAACAACAACCTCTCCCATGGGGACCGCATAAAGAAGCTGTTCTTGCGTAGTGCTACCGCGCAGATTCGTAGTTTTTGTCGTAATCAGATATCCCACTGCCTGCGAACCAGAAATCTCTGGTGCGTCCGTTTTCTCAACATAGACTGTCGAGGTCACCCCGTTTTCCTGTGAGAGAAATGTCGGGCATTGGTCGTTTTTGTCGGCCCACGCAGACACCGCAGCAGTGGGATCAGAGTTATTGATGACGACGAGCGTAAGCGAATGATTCTGCTTTGACGCCATTTGCATAGCAATCTGGTCATTGGCGGACCCGATGCGCCCCGCTGCCCCATTACACGAATTGGGGAAGTTCTCGACACTGACGCCAGCTCTGCCGACATCCTGAATTGCCTTACCGCGTTCCGAGAGGCTCAGTGTGCGCGCCGAATATCCACCGGGAAACTCAGTCCCACCCAGCAAATAGTTTGCGGGATCGCGGAGAAACTCGGCCCAATCAATACGAGGTTTCTTATGCTTCGGCACTTTGACGTCACTCTGTCGAGATCCATCCCGGCCATGTGTTCCACTCCTACCAGAAGGCGAGTGAGAGGGCTCCGCTGCAGCACCGGGACGCTCTGTCGTTGCCCCACGTGCAGCAGGATTCTCCGCCTGCCTGTCCTCTGATCCACAGCCGGAAACAAGAGCTAGCGACAGTACGGTGGAGAAAGCGAGGGCAGCGCAGGTTACCCGTGTGTGCCGAATCTTCATAATTCCTAATTTACCTGAGAGGTGCTCCATATGCACGGGTTATGTGCGGATTGGGAATGTAAACAGAGCGGGGTATGTTGACACGAGTGAGCCCCAACCGGGAGTCCAAACAAGTATGCTCGTAAGAAAGAGGGCTTCTTGAGACGGCCTTCCGGCCGCGCATTGTAGCTCGTTGTACCCTGCGCGAGTCTCAACACTGGGACCCGCTAGTCGACTAGGAAGGAGGAGACGACATGCCCGATTCTCTTCATCGATCGCAGTTCCCACGTCCGACACTTCCCGATGGTGTCGATAGCGTCCCGTTTGTGCACGGACTTACCGGGTTCGTCGACGCTGGCAATACCGTATTTATCACCACTCAGCACCTGCTCGGTTCGCTCGAGAAAGAGCTGGTGGCGGATTTCACTGCTGACGCTGTTATCGAATACACCAATCGACGCCCGGCATTGCTCATGCGGGACGGAAAACTGGAAGCTTACCACCCCCACGACATCAAATTGTGGCTCCTCTACGACAACAATGGACGCCCATTTTTCCTCCTGGAAGGCACTGAACCAGACTTACATTGGGGACAGATTTCCCGTGAAATTCTCGGTTTACTGGCTTCCTACGGGGTGAAGGAAACCGTAGGAATCTTCGCCGCCACAATGGGGGTCCCGCACACACGCCATGTCCCCTGTTTGCACCATGGATCACAGCATTTCGAGGGAGAGGGAATCACTAATTGGGAAGGCTCTATGCGTTTCCCCGCTAGCTTTGATGCCTACCTCGATTATGTCTTGCAGGAGGAACACTTCCGTATGGATGGGTTCACCGTCCAAGTTCCTAATTACCTCGCACAGTCGCATTATTCTCCTGCATCTGTTCAACTTCTCCACGCCCTTCAGTCTTTCTGCCAACTCTCCATTCCTACCGGCGCTGTTGAGAAGGATGCTGACAATCTTCTTGCTGAAGTCAATGAGCAGATAGACGATAACCCGGAGCTGGTCACCGTCGTTCGCGCTATGGAACAAACCTATGACTCTTTCAAAGAGGAACACGAACGGAAAAAGACGGAGGAAGCAGACCTCAAGGTCTTTGCAGAAGACCTCATGAACTCCGAGAAGTTGGGTGCAGAGTTGGAGAAGTTCCTCTCCCAAGTTGATACCCGGCAGGATCCACCTGCTGAAGAAGGCGACAAATAGACAGTGGATTCTTCGACCCCGACTCTGGCCGACTACCTTCCCGAACTTACAGATTGCCCTGAATCACTGCTGGACACGTCCATCATTGACTGTTTTGAACGCTATCTAGCGGATTCTGGCATCGACCCCTATCCTGCTCAAGCTGAAGGTTTTCTCACCATCAGTGCTGGCGATCACCTCATCCTTTCGACACCAACTGGTTCGGGGAAGAGCCTAGTAGCCATCTTCGCGCACTGGTGGGCAATGACTCACGATCAGGTCAGTTTCTACACGGCACCGATTAAGGCTCTCGTCAACGAGAAGTTTTTTGCGCTATGCGAGGTCTTCGGATCCGACAACGTCGGTATGATGACTGGAGACGCCACTGTCAATCCTTCCGCACCTATCATCTGTGCAACTGCCGAGATTCTGGCGAATAAAGCCCTCCGCGAAGGCGAAAAGTGCGCCGTAGGGCTCGTTATTATGGACGAATTCCATTTTGTGGCGGACCCCGATCGGGGCTGGGCATGGCAAATACCACTCATTGAGCTCCCCCATACTCAATTTGTCCTGCTCTCTGCAACTCTCGGTGACACGACATTGTGGAAAGACGGACTGTACGAACGCTCGGGTCGGGTTGTTACGGAGGTTACTGACGCGAAAAGACCAGTGCCCCTTACCTACCGGTACTCGCGGTCACCGCTTAATGAGACAGTCTTGTCTCTCGTGCATGAAGGTTTGGGTTCTCTCTACATCGTGTTCTTTACCCAACGCGATGCGATCGATTATGCCAACCAGTTGAAAGCTACTGCTCTTATCTCGAAGGAGCAACGTGCCCGCATGTCGGAGGCACTACGCGGATTCCGATTCTCTACCAGTTTCGGTATTTTTCTGCGGACGTTGCTGTTGCATGGCGTGGGTGTCCATCATGCCGGGATGCTTCCTAAGTATCGACGGCTCGTCGAACGACTTGCCCAGCAAGGGCTACTCACTGTCATTTGCGGAACAGATACCTTGGGAGTCGGCATTAACGTGCCCATTCACACTGTTATCTTTAGCGGTTTGGCCAAGTTTGATGGTCACCGCCAGCGCATTGTCAAAATCCGCGAGTTTCAACAAATTGCTGGGCGGGCGGGTCGGGCTGGGTTCGACACGGAAGGTCTCGTCATCGTACAGGCTCCGGTAGAAGAAATTGACGCTCTGCGTGCTACCCGAAAGGGACAAAAGCAAAAAAAGAAGAAGAAAGAACCGGGCGTCGTTAGCTGGAATGAGAAGACTTTCGAAAAACTCACCTCTTCCCCGGCAGAAACCTTAGTTCCTCGCATGCAAATGACGGCAAGTATGCTGCTTCAGCTCATCGAAAGGCCTGGTAGTTTATTCTCAGCCGTTCAACACCTCATCACGCATAGTTATGTCAGTCGAGCACAACAACGCTCACTTGCCCTCGAAGCATTCGCACTTTTCCGCGGACTGGAAAAGTCGGGTGTGGTGACACGCCAGGACGAGCCCTTTGCGGATGGACGATGGGTCCACATCCGTGGAGATCTCCCTCACGAACTGGCACTCAATCAGCCGCTATCCCCGTTCGCGTTAGCCTATTTGAGTGTCCTCGACATGGATTCACCCGACTACCCGCTACAGGTACTCTCCATTGTCGAGGCAATTCTCGAAGACCCCTCTCCCGTTCTCTACGCCCAACAAAAGAAGCTCCGTCATGCCCGTGCTCAGTTGCTGAGAGAGGATGGAGTGAGCTACCAGGAAATGATGGCGGAGCTCGATGAGATAACTTGGCCTCAGCCACTTGCGGAAGAGCTTTCCGTCGCGTTGGAGAGCTATCGCAAGGAGCACCCCTGGGCACATCAATGGGATCTCAGCCCCAAATCAGTTGTCCGGGAGATGGTGGAGAATGGGATGACTTTTGGTGATCTCATTGCCACGTACAGCATTTCCCGTGCTGAGGGAACTGTTTTGAGGTACCTCACCGACTGCTATAACACGCTCCGACGGCTGCTCCCACGCGATGCACTCACCGATGAGCTACACGATATTCTCGACTGGCTCCGAGCGCTCGTGGAGCAAATTGACAATTCACTGCTGGCAGAATGGGAAGCTCTTAAGGCTGGTCGAGTTCCCACCGAGGAAGAACGCAACGCTACTACTCCCCCACCGCTCCTTTCCGAGAACCGCTACTTGTTCGAGCGCCTAATCCGTACCGTTATGTTCCGACATGTCTCGCTACTCGCTCTCGATGACACGAAAACTCTTGCCCAACTTGATGAAAGAATCTCGCAAGAGTATCCTGACTGGTACCAGGCAACGGAAGATTACTGGGCCGAGTACGATGACATCGTGACCGATAGCGACGCACGTAGTGCTCGTTTCATCACTATCACTCCTTCTCCGGATGGAACAACATGGGACGTTCGTCAAACCATTTGCGATCCGGAAGAGAACCATTCGTGGGTCATCGATGCAGTTGTCGATAGCGCTCTATCCAATGAGCGCGGAGAAGTATATTTCCGATCGCTCGATGTGAAAGATTTGACGCGTTCATGAGTTCAGCAAAAACCCCGGTATTTCATATTCGCGCTGCCCACCTGGACGAGGTGGCCACTGCAGCGCGGATCATTGCAGAGTCTTTTGGCACAGTCGAACCCTATCTCGTCTGGCTATTTCCTCATTCTCACAATCGGGCTAAAAGTGCACTCCCGCTCATTCAGCATTGGGCTGAAGATGCATACGCAGCTGGCACCTTGATGGTGGCGGTGACAGCCACAGAGACTAATGCGGCGAGTGCCATCCATGAATGTGTTGCTGGAGCCGCTATTTGGGCTGTGGAGGGCACAGCTGCAGAGGAACACGCGTCAGCGGGTGGGGCTTTCCTTACACGATGCCGTCGCTTCGGCAGAATGGTCACAGAGTCAGTTACGACGTTAGCAAGCATATGGAGTTTGTTAGGAAAGCACTTTTGGCGCTATTACTTTGAAGCTTTTCTCTCAAAAAATGCACGCGGGTATGGAGCACAATGCTACCTCTCAAGCCTGGCTGTTGCACCGCCCTTCCGCGGCTTCGGAGTCGCCGCACAACTCCTCCACCAGCCTCCCCGACAGGACCTTCCGCTGACGCTGGAATGCCGAGAAGAGTTGAAAGCGTTCTACTCCCACAACGGATTTATCCAAGGGCGGTGCTACCGCTTGCCACGAACCACCACAATGGTTTCTTTCAGTCGCTTTTCTTAATCGTTTCTACGCGACTATTTAGCTAGCGTGTAAATTCTCTGCAGGTTGTTTCGCAACTGTGTGCTAAGTCATGCGTGGGGTTTCGTCTTGGATGCCTTTCGCTCGTTACAATCGATTCCAGAAAGAGAAAACTCCTCTTTACTTCGCACATATAGCGGACAAGCTAACGATAACCACTGCCGAAAGGGCTCAGTATGGGACACGTACCAATGCAGGTGATCAAGGACGTTCTGCCCCTGGTAAAGAGTGGTGGACCCACCATGATGAGGAACGTCGTGAAAAACCTCGTGAAGAAAGTAGCGATGAATGACGGCACTGCCATTGCCGGACACGTAGTCCTTATTACTGGCGGATCTAACGGTGTTGGTCGTTTGATGGCGGAAGAGTGCGCTCGTCGTGGTGCAAAGGCCGTCATTATTTGGGGCTTTACCCAGCAGCGTATTGATGACACGGTTGCCCGTCTGCAGCAGATGCGGTGCACTGCTAAGGGCTACCGAGTCGACGTTTCTGACCGTGAGGCCGTGAAGTCTGTGGCCAAACAAGTGCTTGATGAATTCGGACAGGTTGACATTCTCGTACACTCCGCTGGTGTCGTGTCCGGTGCTCCACTGCTTGAACTCTCCGACGAGGGGATTGATCGCACCCTCGGCATTAACCTCAACGGTCTGTTCTACGTTACCCGCGAGTTTCTTCCCGGCATGATTGCCCGAGATCACGGCCATATCATTACGCTGAGCTCTGCTGCAGGAACTATTGGGCCTGCCATGCTGACTGACTATGCAGCATCCAAGTGGGGTGCACGCGGTTTCATGGAGTCTCTTCGCAATGAATTGGCGAAGGAAAAGTCTGCTGTGAAGACCCTTACCGTCTGCCCCTACTACATCTCAACAGGCATGTTCGATGGTGTGAAGACGCGTATCCCACTACTTCTTCCAATTCTGAAGCCGCAAGAAGTATCCGACAAGATTATTGCCAGCATCGAATCTGGGCAGCAGGAAATCTTCATGCCGCCGTTGGTAAAGTACACCGCGCTGATGCGTATCCTTCCCACACACTGGTATGACGCTATAGCTAACTTCCTTGGCGTTAATGACGGTATGAATGAGTTCACTGGCCGTAAGTAGGCAACGGACTTCTTTCCTCACTTAATAGTTGGGGTGGGCGGATCAGATGATCCGCCCACCCCAACTTTCATGGCGTTGTATCAATCAATGATCGAGAGGTTTACCGCCTGCGAGCGATCTTTTCGTGTGTAGTTCCCACGGTATTCGCGAAAGCGTCCCCTATGGTTCGAGCGAGTGAGTCCCAGTCTCCTCCACGGGTCGATGACGAGCGATAGACGAGGCCCATCTTTCGGCCTGGTACCGGGTCCGCAAAGCGGGCGATAGCAATTCCTTTCATATAGCCCTCCACAGGAATTGCAGAAGCAGGGATCAGCGTGACACCCATCCCTGCCGACACGCACTGCAGAATGGTGGGAAGGGATGCAGCGCGAGTATTGGATTTGCCCACTGTGGCGCCCACGGCATGACAGAGATCGATCGTCTGATCACGCAAGCAATGCCCCTCGTCAAGAAGAAGCAGTGGCACCTCACGCAGCACACTTGTCGGGAGATCGTTACGTCCTTCGAGCGGGTGGCCTTTGGGAACAGCTAATACAAAGTCCTCTTGGTAAATGGGGATCGAGTTGAAACCTGTCTCTCCCAGGGGGAGGGCCAACAATGCCACGTCGATGCGGCCAGCCCGCAGGCTTTCCAGCAAGCGTGCTGTCTGGTCCTCGATCACTGTTACCGAAAGATTTGGGTAATGCTGGGCGGTAAGACTTAAAACCTGGGGCAAGATGTAGGGCGCGGCGGTAGGGATAAGACCAATAGAAAGATCACCTTCCAAACCGTGTCCGAGGCCCTGTGCTGCAGACCGGAAATGATCGGCTGCAGCAATAACGGCCTCTGCATATGGGAGGAGTGACTCACCCTCTTGCGTTACGATGACACGTCGCGTCGATCGCTCAATCAAAGTGCGGTGGATGCCTTCTTCCAGGGTGGCAAGAGACTGCGATAGTGACGGCTGTGAGACCCCGAGACTGTGAGCCGCAGCACCGAAGTGACGATGGTGCGCTACAGCGACAAATGCCCGCAAATGCGCGATAGTCGGTTGGTATGATTGATTAGCCATAATGATTATTATAATACACTCCAAAAGTCTTGACTTTTTAATTTCAAGCGTGGAAGATGGTAGTCAAGAGAGATCACCAAAACATGGTGACGAATGTATTGGTATTCACCAGAAGGAGTACAAGATGGCTCTTCTTACTATTGATGACGAATTCCCAGAGTTCTCCCTGACCGCACTCAGGGGTGGAAACCTGCACGACATCGACGCTGACAAGCCCGAGGATTACTTCGAGACTGTCGACAACAACAGCTACGATGGGAAGTGGCGGGTCATCTTCTTCTACCCGAAGGACTTCACCTTCGTCTGCCCGACCGAAATCAAGGCCTTCGGCGACCTTAACGATGAATTCTTCGATCGTGACTGCCAGGTACTCGGAGTTTCCATTGACTCCGAGTACTCTCACTTCCAGTGGCGTGCCACCAACGACAAGCTGCTCGAAATCCCGTTCCCCATGCTAGCCGATATCAAGCATGAACTTGTCCAGGCTACCGGCGTAGAAAATGCTGATGGCGTTGCCGACCGAGTGACCTTCATCGTCAACCCTGAGAACAAGATCCAGTTCGTCTCCGCAACTCCAGACTCTGTCGGCCGTTCCGTAGAAGAGGTTCTGCGCGTCCTCGATGCTCTGCAGACCGCCGGCCCCTGCGGTTGCGACTGGAAGAAGAACGACCCCACCATCGACAAGCTGGACGTTGTATCCTCCGTCTTCGAGTGACTCGTCACCTCGGGTTAAAACCCGCTACGACAACGGAAAAGGGCCCCTTATAAACAGAAAGGGACCCTTTTTTCTTGCCTTTTTCACTTGTCTTCGCTGTAGGTAGTCAATAGCTCTAGGTTAAACACTTTTTCTTAGCGTGATATTGATACTGTCGTCTCATATATATCGACAGGCGCCAAGTGGCGCACAACACTTTCGTTGAATCGTTAAGTTAATAGCACTCCAGGAGAATCGGTAATGTGACAACACAGTCTCGGCCATTCTTTGTCAGGAAGGATCCACATTACACTCCGGACTTCTTCCATTCGGATTGTCCTGCGAGTCTCTGAGTCGATGTTTGCGTGCCATTGCGCAATAAGTGACAATTCTTCCAAATTGAGCAAGCACAATTGGTAAATTAGTAACTGACTTGATCGATCTACCGAACAGGACGTGCAACTATATGACCGCATCTTGGACCAAAACGCTACGGTCCTTTTCTGTAGCAGGTATTGCCGCCGCCTTGGCATTCACCCCGGCTCTCATGGGGAGCGCTAATGCCACCCCAGTTCGCCCGTGGATGAACACCGCACTCAGCCCCGAGCAGCGTGCTGCCAAGCTGATCTCTGCAATGAATCTCTCTCAAAAGATTCACATGCTCTCCGGCACCAAGCTTACCGGCCCGCACACTCCGGCCATTGGCTATATTCCCCCGATCCCGGAACTCGGCATTCCCGAGTTTGTCCAATCTGATGGCCCTGCCGGCGTTCGCAATGGCGCCGACCCCGCAACGAAGTTCCCCGCTCCACTCGCCTACGCCGCCTCATGGGATCCCGCGATAGCACAGCTCCAAGGTCGAGTGGCCGGTGAGGAAGCCCGCGCACTCGGTACTGACCAGCTCTACGGACCTGGGTTCAATATCGCCCGTAACCCGCTGGGCGGCCGCGGCTTTGAATACTACGGAGAAGACCCCTATTTATCTGGCACGATGGCCACTGCCAACGTAAAAGGCATCCAGTCTGCTGGTGTTATCGCTACACTCAAGCACTTCGTTGCAAACAACCAAGAGACTGCTCGTAACATCGGCAATTCCCGTGTTCCCGAACGAGCGCTGCACGAGATCTACATGAAGCCATTCGAGATGGCAGTGAAGCAGGCCAATCCTGGCTCTGTGATGTGCGCCTACAACGCCCTCAACGGGACACACAGTTGCTCCAACTACTACACACTCACCAAATACCTGCGACATACCTGGGGTTTTGGCGGCTATGTCGTCACTGACTTCCCTGCATCGTGGTCTACAGAAGACTTTAAGAATGGTCTTAACGTTGAAATGCCACAGACCTTCACATCACTCGAACCCACGGTGCGACTAGCCATCAAGCAAGGTCGGCTGAGTGAGAAGGACATCGATGCTCGCGTCAAGGAAACGCTGACCGTCATGTTCCGTTTCGGCATGTTCGACCGTACGAAGCAGATCCATCCCGTCAATGTAGCGCGCGGTAATTCTGCGGCACAGAAGATCGCGGAGCAAGGCGCCGTGCTGTTGAAGAACAAGAATAGTGTCTTGCCGTTGAAGACAAACACTGCCCGACGCATTGCCATCTTTGGTGCGCCTGCCAAGGTAGCTGTCGGCGGTGGTGGTTCTTCTAATGTTTCCGCTACTGAAACAGACACGGCCCTCGACGAGATCACGAAGCGCTCACGTGGCGCAAAGGTTAGCTACTCCTCTGGTCTCAACCACCTCAGCGCTGCCCAGGAAGCAAAGAAGGCTGACGTTGCCATCGTCTTCGTCACCAACCTCACCATGGAGGCGATGGACCGCACCAGCATTAACCTTTTGTCTGAACAGACTGCATTGATCAACAAGGTTGCCTCTGCCAACAAGAACACGATTGTCGTTCTCAATACTGGCGGGCCCATTGCAATGCCGTGGCTACCGAAAGTCGCTGCAGTATTGAACATGTGGCAGCCCGGCCAAGCGGGTGGCAAAGCCACCGCCTCACTCCTCTACGGTGATGTGAACCCTTCTGGTCACCTTCCACAGACTTTCCCCACGGCTGACGGTCAGTGGCCTGCGCACACCCTCGCACAATTCCCGGGAGGTCCGCTTGGTCTCACCCCCACCTATAGCGAAGGAATCTTTGTTGGATACCGCTGGTACCAGTCCCGCAACCAAGTACCACTGTTCCCCTTCGGCTACGGTCTCTCCTACACCACGTTCGCATATTCCGTTCCCCGCATGCAGGCAACCTCTGGTGCTGCCAACACACCGATTAAGGTGACGTTTACCGTCACCAATACGGGCAAGCGAGCTGGGGCGACTGTCCCGCAGGTCTATGTAGGAAAGCCACGGAATCAGGGTGTGTCAGTTCCGCCGAAGGAACTCGGCGGCTTCCAGAAGGTGTATCTGCGTCCGGGTGAGTCGAAGACGATCACAATCACAGTCCTGCCGCAACAGCTCAGCTACTGGAACAGTAACCTCCACAAGTTCGTCGTCATGCCAGGTGTCTACCACATCTACCTGGGATCGAATGTGAACGAGACCTCCTACACGCTGAACTACACAGTGCGTTAACACACTCAAGCCATCCCAGTACCCCCTCCTGGCGTGGTCTGAGCTCATCGACTATCTACCTGGTGGCCTCCTGTTCCCGAAAAGCAGGAGGCCACCGGTATCGTAGGGGCCTCTCTCCTGCCAGGCTCTTTCTCCTGTATCACTCACTACGGGTAATCTGAGTTTATGTCCCAGCATCGGCGTCGTACTTCCACCTCTACTCCGCTCCCCGCGGATGTTCGGCAGTACCGGCATCGTCTTCTCAGCCGCCTTGGCACTGGAGAGAATGTCATGCTGAGGGACTATGACCAGCTGCGCCGCCGGCTCCAGAAAGTCCGATCGCTCAAGTCATGTGCGGCAATTGAGTATGATCTCGAATGTGCTGAACTGCGCCTCGAACTTCGCCGTGCGGCACTTCCCCATCCTGAATACCCTGATCAGCTACCTATTACCTCCCGGCTAGAAGATATCCGTGAGGCACTACTGCGCCACCAAGTGGTCGTAGTTGCAGGTGAAACCGGCTCTGGTAAAACGACGCAGCTTCCCAAACTCTGTCTCGACCTGGGTTGGGGAGCAACTGGCATTATCGGGCATACACAACCCCGTCGTATCGCTGCACGGTCAGTAGCAGAACGCATTGCTAACGAACTCAATTGCCCGCTAGGTGGACTCGTCGGCTACTCCGTTCGGTTCACAGACACTGTCTCAGAAGACACCGCCATTAAGGTGATGACGGATGGCATTCTCTTAGCGGAAATCCATCACGACCGGCTACTCCGCGCTTATGACACCATCATTATCGACGAGGCACACGAGCGGAGTCTCAATATCGACTTCCTCTTGGGATATCTCAAAAAGATTCTTCCCCAGCGCCCTGACCTGCATGTCATCATCACCTCTGCGACGATTGAGACGGAACGTTTCGCTGAGCATTTCGCGGTGGGAGGTGAACCCGCACCGATCATTGAGGTGTCAGGGCGAACGTATCCTGTAGAGATCCGCTATCGGCCTGGTGAAACTGACGCCGATCCCCTCGATGTTTTTGTTGACGCCGTTACCGAACTCTATACCGAGTCGTCGCTGGAAGGCGGCGACATCTTGGCGTTCTTTCCGGGGGAACGAGAGATCCGGGAGGCTGAAGATGCACTACGTCAACGACGTTTTCCCGCTCTGGACATAGTGCCGCTTTTCGGACGTCTTTCCGCGGCGGAACAGCACCGGGTCTTCGAACCCCATGACACACAGCGGGTTGTATTAGCGACTAATGTGGCAGAAACATCACTCACGGTGCCGGGGATACGTTATGTTGTCGATACTGGTACAGCCCGCATTTCTCGCTACTCTCATCGGACGAAAATCCAACGTCTCCCCATCGAAGAAATTTCACAAGCATCTGCACGCCAACGCTCGGGGCGCTGTGGGCGTCTTTCAGATGGTATTGCGTTGAGATTGTATTCAGAGGAGAACTACGAGTCCCGTCCGGCTTATACCGAACCCGAGATTCTCCGCACGAATTTGGCTGCTGTCATTCTCCGCATGGCTGACCTTGGGTTTGGGACAGTGGAGGACTTCCCCTTCCTTGATCCCCCTGAATTGAGCTCGATCCGTGACGGCGTCCAAGTCCTTCGCGAGTTGGGTGCACTACGCGATGATATGGCTTTGACGGGGACTGGCCGGACAATGGCACGTATTCCTACCGATCCGCGTCTCGCCCGGATGCTGGTGGAAGCACAGCGACGTGACGTCCTAGGAGACGTCCTGCTTATTGTTGCTGGTCTCTCCCTCCAAGACATTCGAGAACGGCCGATGGAACAGCAGCAGGAAGCGGACCAGTTGCATGCCCGTTTCCGCAATCCACAGAGTGATTTTCTCTCTTACCTTCAGCTCTGGGATTTTCTTCATGAGCAACAGCGCCAACTCTCTCGTTCCGCATTCCGAAAAATGTGCCGACGAGAGTTTCTCCACTGGATGCGCTATCGAGAATGGCTCGATCTTGTCCAACAGCTGAGCGAAATATGCCGGGATTTGAAATGGTCGTGGCTTCCACATCAGGAGAAAGACGGAGTCCGAGAAGACGACATCCATCGTGCACTGTTGGTTGGGCTTCTTAGCCACATAGGTTCACGTATCGGCGAGACGCGGGACTACCAGGGTACACGGGGGAAACGATTCGCTATTTTCCCGAGTAGCGGTGTCGCTCGGAAGAATAGCTTCGTCATGGCCTATGAAATTGTGGAGACGTCCCGAGTGTGGGCCCGGACAGTAGCAGCCATAGAACCTGAATGGGTTGAAAAAGCTGCCGGCGCCTCAATCTCCCGCCGTTACACAGAACCACACTGGTCGCATTCGCGGGGTGAGGTGCAGGCATATGAGACCACCAGTTTATGGGGGGTACCGCTGGTGGTCGATCGACTCGTGTCATACCGCAAGATTGACCCTGATCTTGCACGTCGCCTTTTTCTTCTACACGGGCTAGTCCGGGGCGATTGGGACCGACAGTATCCTTTTACTGCGGCTAATGACGCCACGATCGAACGCTTACAGGTCTATGAAGAAAAGGCACGGCAGCGTGGCAGCGTAGTCGACGAGGAGACACTAGCGACGCTCTTTGCCATGGTCGTACCTGAGCAGATCATGTCACGGGTGCAGTTTGACCAATGGTGGCGCCGAGCCAGTGCTGCAGAGAAAGCCTCACTGGAATTCTCAGAAGAACACATCAGAGCTGCGGCCTCCGCTGGCGAGGATAGCACTCTTTATCCTGATGAACTCGCTGGATTCCCCCTGGAGTATGCCTTCAAACCGGGTTCTGCGAAGGACGGCATTTCGGTGCTCATTCCACTCGCTCAACTTCCTGCGGTATCCCCCGCACCTTTCACATGGTTGGTGCCCGGAATGAGAGAGGAGCTCATCCTCTCTCTATTACGAGGTTTACCCAAAGATTATCGTCGTATGTTTATTCCTCTTCCTGAGACATCCCAGGCAATGATGGGAACCATAGTGGAGGATTACTCGCGCGACTTCCGGCAGGTATTCCAAGAAACCTTGCGCCAGGTGCGTGGGGTAGATGTCCCTGATTCCGTCATCTCCGCTGCGGAGCTGCCTCAGCATTTGCTCATGCGTTTTGTTGCAGTGGACGAGCAAGGACGTACCGTCGATACAGCGCGAGATGTGCGGGAACTACAGGCAAGGCAGCAGGGCACTAGTGCCCAAGCGATTAGCTCGACCTTCCATACGGTGGAAAAAGGGCCTTTTCCTGCCTGGACCGAGGAGATTGGGGATATTCCACCGCAGGTCTCGCAGGGTGACGTCACTGCATATCCGGCGTTGCTGCGGAAAAAGGACGGATGGCATGTGCATACCTATCCGACTGCTGTATCGGCGCAGGTGGCGCAGCATAAGGCGCTAGTAGAGTTGTTACTCGCTGAGCTCCCGCATGCTCGCCGTCAGCTCTTTAGCGGTATTCCTCAAGCTCAACGTATGGCACTGCGGAGTTATCCCGGAGGTGAGGGGTCCCTCCGGGAGGATTGTCACCATTGCGCAGTGCGGGATATTGTGGTGCTCGCTGGGCCTCCCACTCTTACGTTGGACGGTTACGCTTCTTTGCGCCAGAGTGCGACTGAGAAAGTTCCCTCTCGTGAGCGTGCCATTGCATTACTCGTTGCGCAGGCAGTGGAAGCGCGTATACAGGTGCTGGCAAATCTCCCAGAGGGAGAGGGGATTGTGCAGGATGTGCGTGAGCAGGTGGCGTGGCTTACCTCGCCAGGTTTTGTCACGATGCATGGGGCAGTTCGCGTCAAGCACATTCCTCGCTATTTGCAGGCCGCGCAAGAGCGTCTGGGCAAAGCGGTACTTCATGATGGCGAATGGGAGGATCCGTGGTCCGCTTCGGTGGAGGCTTTCTACCGTGTTGAGGATGCCTTGTGGGAGAAGTGTGGAGCTCCTTCAGCGGGGGATTCTGTCGCCGTTAAAAAGGTGCGCTGGCTGTGTGAGGAGTTTAAGGTGAGTACCTTTGCGCAGCAGCTAGGAACGGTGGAGAAAGTCTCCGAAAAGAAGCTTATGCGGGAAATTGCTGCACTTCCCGCTTAGGTCTCATTGCAGGTGTGGAACGTCGAGTTCACGGTGACATTAGTCATTGTCTGTTGGCAATGTGTGTTTTAAAGGTCGTCGTATCCGGTGACACCTGCGCCAGAGTGTCCATGGTCGTGCCGCAGAGCTGCCATTTCTTTTTCGAAGTCTTCCAGAGAAGTGAAGGACTTATAGACCGAGGCGAAACGGAGGTAGGCAACTTCATCTAGTTCCCGGAGGGGTCCAAGGATAGCAAGGCCGACTTCGTGCGAAGGTATTTCAGACGCGCCTGTTGAGCGGACATTGGCCTCTACTTTTTCAACGAGTAACTTGAGTTCATCTTCGGAGACATCTCGTCCTTGGCACGCACGGCGAACGCCTTGCAGCACCTTGTCGCGGGAGAACGGTTCTGACAAACCGCTCCGTTTGATGACGTTGAGGATGGCCGTCTCATGGGTAGTAAAGCGTTTTCCACAGCTGAGACATTCACGTCGTCGTCGGATAATCTTCCCACTATCAATGGAACGGGAGTCGACAACACGGGACTGCGGCGAATGACCTGTCTCTTATACACATCTGACGCTGCCGACGATACTCCTTGTGTAG
>NZ_CAMXWW010000010.1:0-38885 GCF_947252745.1 uncultured Lawsonella sp.
AGTGCCCTCGGTGGGACTCGAACCCACACTGGACGGGTTTTGAATCCGTTGCCTCTGCCAATTGGGCTACGAGGGCAAAGCGCGAGGCGCTCAGTGCCTGCGGCTAAGTTTAATGGAGAACCCCGACGAGAGAAAAACTCTCTCCCGAACTCGATGCAAAGCCAGCTGATTCCTCGTGCTGAAATACAGTTCATGTGCTCTCGTGAAGTGCCTACCCAGTGTAGAGCGTGTCTCCCAGACAGTGTGTAGATTGTCTAAGCTGAAGGGGTGACTGCAGAAACCACCCCCACCCGTCCTGTTGTTTTGCTCCTCGATGGGCATTCCATTGCCTTCCGCGCCTTTTTCGCGTTACCTCCGGAAGGCTTCAGTACAAGCGCGGGGCAGCATACCAATGCGGTCTATGGGTTCCTCTCTATGCTCACTAATCTCGTTTCTGAAGAACAGCCGGACTATATTGTGGCGGCGTTCGATGAGGGGCGTGCCACCTTCCGCAACCGCGCCTACCCCGAGTACAAGGCACAACGATCAGAAACCCCTGCTGAGTTCATTGGGCAGGTGGAGCTCATCCGGGAGGTACTGCAGGCGCTCGGCATCCCCACCGTCTCTAGTACCGAATATGAGGCGGATGACCTCATCGCCACGTTATCGCGTATCGCCGAGGACTCCGGAAAACACTCCCTGATCTGTACGGGCGACCGGGACTCATTCCAGCTCATCGACGACTACACGACGGTTCTCTTCCCCACAAAGGGGGTGTCGACCCTGGTGCGCTATACGCCAGCACAGGTGAAAGAGCGTTATGACGTCACCCCGCAGCAATACCCTGATATGGCGGCCTTGCGAGGGGATCCTTCAGATAACCTCCCGGGTGTTCCCAAGGTTGGAGAGAAGACTGCAGCAAAGTGGCTCAATCTTTACGGGTCTCTGGAGGAGATCATTGCCCATGCCGATGAGATCAAAGGCAAGGTGGGGGAGAATCTGCGTGCTCACCTTGAGGATGTGAAGCGGAACGCCTACCTCACCACCATGGTGCGGGATGTGGACATGAATCTCGACCTTGCAGATGCCGCCCGTACCCCAGTGGACGAGGCACCCATCAACGAGGTTTTCGACAAACTAGAGTTTGGCTCCCGCCTCCGCGAACGCGTATTCGCAGCGTTCAGTGTTTCTCCTGATACAAACGAAGCACCGGCCGCCGAAGTGTCCCTCACCCTTACCGTTGCTGAACCTGACGGAGTTGCGGACTGGCTATCTGAGCATGGACGAGATGAGGGAGTCTATGGGCTGGTGGTGACGGGTCCCGCCAGCATTGTGGCAGGTGATGTTGACGCCCTCGCTATCGCCAGCCCCACCGGTGAGCAGCTGGTGTGCACACCAGCCTCCCTGAGCCCAACCGATGAGGACGCCCTAGGGGAATGGCTGGCTGATCCGGCGGTGAAGAAAGCCTTCCACGATGCTAAGCAGTGTGCGCATTGCCTCGCTGGTCGCGGGTGGCAGCTCAACGGTGTGTACTTCGACACGTTGGTGGCATCCTACTTGGTTCGGCCCGGCCAACGTGCTACCAGTTTTGACGATGTTGTACGGCGTCATACCGGAGCAGAATTGGCACCCCCGGAGGATGGGCAACTCAGTCTCCTCGAGGTGGCTGACGAGAACGACCAGTTCCGAGAGAATCTCGCAAGGCGGGCAGCTTACCTGCTTGCCCTCGTTGCACAACTAAGCGAGGAACTAGATGGTTACGGGGAAACGCGTCTCTTTCACGAGATGGAGATGCCTCTCGTCATGGTGCTTCAGCGTATGGAGCACGATGGAATTGCTGTTTCTAGCCGAGCCCTCCACGAGCTCGAAGATGATTTTTCCGCTCAAGCTGCATTGCTCGAGCGGGAGGCTTATGCAGCCATTGGTGACGACACCGTCAACTTGGGATCACCGAAGCAGCTGCAAGCGGTTCTGTTCGACCAGCTGGGAATGCCAAAGACTAAGAAAACAAAAACTGGCTACTCCACCAATGCAGAATCTCTCGAAATGCTGTATACGAAGACTGGCCATCCCTTCCTTGCCGCACTATTAGGGCACCGTGCAGCCACCAAACTCAAGACCACAGTGACTGGACTCATCAACTCGGTGAGTGATGACGAGCGTATCCACACCACGTTCAATCAGACGATTACCACCACTGGCCGTCTCTCCTCAACAGACCCGAATCTCCAAAACATTCCGGTGCGGACAGATGAGGGTAAACGCATCCGCGAGATCTTCGTCGCCGGAAAGGGCTACGAAGGACTCCTCACCGCCGACTACTCGCAAATCGAGATGCGCGTCATGGCCCACCTGTCGAAGGATGAAGGGCTCATTGAGGCCTTCCGCCGCGGGGAAGATTTGCACTCCTACGTGGGCTCTGTCGCCTTCGATGTGCCACTAGATGGAGTGACTCCAGAACTACGGCGGCGTACGAAAGCGATGAGCTATGGTCTTGCCTACGGGCTTTCGCCTTATGGGCTAGCTCGACAGCTCGATATACCCGTTGCAGAAGCGAAACGCTTCATGGAGAACTACTTTGAACGATTCGGAGGGGTGCACGACTATCTCCACAATGTGGTGGAAGAAGCCCGGAAGACTGGATACACGGAAACAATGTTCGGGCGGCGTAGGTATCTCCCCGAACTGACCTCGAGTAATCGGGTTGTCCGGGAAAACGCCGAGCGAGCTGCTCTTAACGCACCTATTCAAGGCACCGCCGCAGACATCATCAAATTGGCGATGCTGCGGGTGGATTCTGCTCTGCAGCACTCTGACCTGCGCTCTCGTGTTCTTCTGCAGGTACATGACGAGTTGGTGTGCGAGGTTGCGCCGGGCGAGCGGGAGGCATTGGAGGCTCGGGTATCGGAGTGTATGGACTCTGCTGTCGAGTTGGCAGTTCCACTGGAGGTTTCGGTTGGTTTTGGGGCTACCTGGAATGCTGCGGCGCATTAAGTGAACAGTGGATTACCAGCGTTAATGCAGCTTGTCTCACACTGTGGTGAGCAGTAGTATTGGTAACTGCGTGTGTTCCGTCCGGGCTGCTGTGTTCCTTTCCGGGGTGCGGACGCAGGCAATGACTATTCCATGAACACCTGATACATTCCGTAGTCCGGAGTTACCAACCCTATGACCACTACTAACAACACTCAGCAGGTAGCCGTCAACGATATCGGCACTGCTGAGGACTTCCTCGCCGCTGTCGACGCCACCATCAAGTACTTCAACGACGGTGACATCGTCGAAGGCACTGTCGTCAAGATCGACCACGACGAGGTCCTCCTCGATATCGGCTACAAGACCGAAGGCGTCATCCTTTCACGTGAGCTTTCTATCAAGCATGATGTCGACCCCAGCGAAATCGTCGAAGTTGGCGACACCATTGAAGCCCTTGTTCTCACCAAAGAGGACAAAGAAGGCCGCCTGATGCTGTCCAAGAAGCGTGCTCAGTACGAGCGTGCCTGGGGCACCATCGAAGAACTCAAGGAAAAGGACGAGCCGGTCAAGGGCACCGTCATCGAGGTCGTCAAGGGCGGCCTCATCATGGATATCGGACTGCGTGGCTTCCTGCCTGCCTCCCTCGTGGAAATGCGTCGCGTTCGCGACCTGCAGCCCTACGTTGGCAAGGAACTTGAAGCCAAGATCATCGAGCTCGACAAGAACCGCAACAACGTAGTGCTGTCGCGTCGCGCCTTCCTCGAGCAGACCCAGTCTGAGGTTCGCTCCGAGTTCCTCAACCAACTGCAGAAGGGCCAGATCCGCAAGGGTGTCGTGTCCTCCATCGTTAACTTCGGTGCCTTCGTGGACCTGGGCGGCGTAGACGGACTCGTTCACGTCTCCGAGCTGTCCTGGAAGCACATTGATCACCCGTCCGAGGTTGTCGAGGTCGGCCAGGAAGTTACCGTCGAGGTTCTCGACGTCGACATGGACCGCGAGCGCGTCTCCCTGTCTCTCAAGGCAACCCAGGAAGATCCCTGGCGTCAGTTCGCCCGGACCCACGCCATCGGCCAAATTGTGCCCGGCAAGGTCACCAAGCTCGTCCCCTTCGGCGCCTTCGTGCGTGTCGAAGAAGGCATCGAGGGCCTCGTCCACATCTCCGAGCTGGCAGAGCGCCACGTGGATGTTCCGGATCAGGTCGTCACCGTTGGCCAGGAAGTCATGGTCAAGGTCATCGACATCGACCTCGAGCGTCGTCGTATCTCCCTGTCCCTCAAGCAGGCTGACATTGACTACACCGAAGAGTTCGATCCCGCCAAGTATGGTATGTCCGACTCTTACGATGAGCAGGGCAACTACATCTTCCCCGAAGGCTTCGACCCTGAAACCAACGAATGGATCGAAGGCTACGAGAAGCAGCGTGAAGAATGGGAGGCTCGCTACGCAGAAGCCGAGCGTCGCCACCAGCTCCACACCAAGCAGGTAGAAGCCAACCGTATTGCTGCCGCTGAAGCTGGCGAAGCTGCCCCCGAGGGCGACTACACCGCACAGACTCCGGCTGCTGACGAAGCCCATGGCTCCCTTGCCTCTGATGAGCAGCTCAACGCCCTGCGTGAGAAGCTCGCTGGAAACTAGTCACTGCTAGCGCGGACGTACTCCGAGTACTGTCCCACTACACGTCAGAACTGCGGAGGAAGCATCTTGCTTCCTCCGCAGTTCTTTATCGTCACTTACTAAACTAGAATCGATATAGCTCGACGACTCACCACAAGGAGAGGAACGACCTGTGATCGGTCTGTCCGGAGGAATCGGATCGGGAAAATCTACGGTCGCCGCAGTATGGCGAGAACTGGGAGCCACCGTAGTCGATGCAGATCAGGTAGCACGAGAAGTCGTTGCACCCGGAACACCAGGGCTAGCAGCTCTAGCCGCTCAGTTCGGAAACGACCTTGTCCAACCAGACGGAACACTCAACCGGACGCTCTTGGCGCAGCGCGCATTTGTCGATTCCACCCACACCGAGCAGCTCAACGCCATTCTTCAGCCTGCAATCGCCGCACGTGCGGCAGAACTTCTTGCGGCAGCTCCATGTCCCCAGCTGGCTGTTTATGATGTCCCTCTCCTTGTTGAGCACAACATGGCAGGTATGTTTGAGTACATTGTCATGGTGCTATCGCCCGTCGAGCAGCGTCTGGAGCGGCTCGTACACCAGCGAGGCCTGGCAGTCGAGGATGCGCGTGCGCGGATGGCACAGCAGGCCACTGACGAGGAACGGCGGGCACTCGCCGATATCATTATCGACAATGACGGCACAGTAGACGAGTTGCGAGAGCGAGCGAGCGGTGTGTGGCACTACTTGGAAAGCTGCTGCTCAACGTAGTCGACAATCACAGGAGCACACCGTTCTAGTGTTTCCCGTGTCGTCACAAAGTCCTCTGGACCTCCATACCAAGGGTCTTCTACATCGAGAATCTGGTCTGCAATCTCTGGGCTGATAATACGTTGCGGGTTACAGACGTCGTCAAAGGTGCGGAAGAGTAGGATGGGGCGATCGTGGAGCCCGAAACGTTGGCAGAGTCTCTCAAGACCCCACACATGCCCAGCTGTCATGGCCAGGATGAGGTCAGCCTGTGAGAGCTCTGCGCGAGTGGCCTGATGCGCACGGTGTGCTGGGGTCGGGTAGCCCGCCCGCGCCAACTCTGCCTGTGCACGATAGTCGATACCGTTGCCGGTTTCTTCCGTGCTTACTCCCGCTGAGCGGATCTCAATAGTGGAGGGATCGAGACCACGCGCTGCAGCTTCTTCCCGAACGATGATCTCAGCCATAATCGACCGGCAGATATTTCCAGTGCAGATCATGAGAATCCGGTAGGGAGTGGGCATGATGCAGCCTCCTTGTGATGATAAACGAACGCCGCATCTCTTTCTCGCAGGAGGAAGAAAATGCGGCGGTTCGGGACAGTTATCGTTAACGGCGCAGACTATGAACGCGGTCGGTAGATTCGCGCTCGACTAGCTTCATCTGCACAGTAGTGGTGAGGTGGCCAACATCGCGATGCTGGTGACGGAGCTGTTCCAGTAGCTGGCTGAAGGCCAGTGAGCCTTGGGTTCGGCGAGACGCAGTAACGGTGGTGAGCGCGGGGGTAACCAGTGCACTCATGAAGATGTTGTCGGTGCCTACCACGGATACATCGCGGGGGACATCAATGCCGACAGACTTTACTGCAATCATGAATCCCATGGCCATGAGGTCGTTATGGGCGATGACAGCGGAGGTACGGCGTTGCATCCATTCACGGGCGGCAGCCGCACCGCCGGCGACGGTGGGGCGGCGCGGGGGAGTACGACGGATGGCCATCTTCCGGCGGGAGCACTGTTCGAGGAGTGCCTGCCACCGCTGGGCGTCGTCGTAGGAGTGGACGGGTCCCGGGAGGAAGGTGAGGGAGCGGTGGCCAAGGTCGTATAGGTGAGCGACCATTTCTTGGACGCCTTGGCGGGCATCGCTGATGACGGCGGGCACACCGGGTACCTCACGGTTCAGAGTGACTACTGGGCGCTGCTTGGCCATTGCCTGGATGGCTGCATCGGGGAGACGTGGGGAGACAAGGATGAGACCTTCGGCGAGTCCCATCGAGCGTTCAAGGGTTTCGCTGTTCTGGTCATCGATCTCAGTAGCGTCAAGCAGAATAGTTGAGTAGCCGGCAGCGAGCGCCTCGCGGCGGATGCCTTTGATAGTCTCTGCGTATGTCGGGTTGGCGATATCGGGGACCGCAACGGCAATGAGTTGGGTGGACTGTGCAGAGGTGAAGCTGACGGTTGCTGCCCGGTAGCCGATTTTCTCCGCCACTTTGCGAACTCGGGCTGCGGTTTCGGCATTGACTCGTCCGGGGCGGGAAAAGGTACGGGACACGGTAGAGGGTGCCACTCCGGCTTCACGGGCTACGTCATAGATGGTGACGCGCTTGGCGTCACTGGAAGACTTACTCTTACTGCTCACACGGTTAAGTTTAGTTTAGTTGCCGTAGCTTGCCAAACTGGTCTGAGCCTTTCACCTGCGGTTCTGTGATAGATGAAAAGTTTTTTTCGAGATTTTGGCCTCATTTTAGCGCCAAAAGAGTAGATGTTTTTGATTGCAAAATTCATCGAAAAAGTCAAGGAATCTTTAGGGATTGTCCATAACGTCACGCTTCATAGCAGCCCACATGGGTGACTCCTGCACCTGTTGAAGACTAACGGCGCGGCCTTCTCGATCGCATAAGGGAACCAACCAGTTGGGGTATTCCGTATCGGTTCCCGGAACATTCTCGGAACGCTGCTCCGTCACAATATCAGCGAGAGAAATAGCTTTTGCGGTGGCCGGGGCCAGCCACATCAGTTGATGAATCGCCAGGACTTCTGCGTCGCTGCCGGGGAGCGTGTCACTTGGCCACACCCCCATGCGGGTCCCCATCTCTACGATGTCAGCACGGTTACGGAGATAATCCTGCCATTCAGCCTCTCGGGGTTGTCCCAAGATGCCCAAACTATCCCGCAGGTCTACCTGTTTTCCCGCAAGATACGCGGAGACAGGAGGCATGTCATGCGTACTCACCGTCATCATGCAGTCGCGACGGATGGTCTCGGGGACACGTAGTTGACCATTGTCGTCGTACTCGTACCAGAGTACGGAGGTTCCCCAAATACCATAGTGGCACAGCGCTTCTCGCACATAATCCTCAACAGTTCCGAGATCTTCCCCGATAATCACACAACCGTGCCGATGGGCTTCGAGGATGACAATGCGTAGCAGGTCATGGTAGGGGAAAGGTACGTAAACGCCAGCAGTCGGAGGCATACCGCGGGGAATCCACCACAAACGAAAAAGACCCAGAATGTGGTCAATCCGTACTCCACCGCCCGTTTCGCACAGTTTGCGAATCATCTGGACGAACGGGGCATACCCTACTTCTTGCAGCGATTTCGGATGCCATGGTGGCTGATTCCAGTTCTGCCCCAACTGGTTGTAGGCGTCCGGTGGGGCACCAACGGTGACTTCTGGAACCATCAGGGAGGGGAGCGACCAGACGTCGGCAGAGTGGAGCCCCACCCCAACGGCCAGATCGTGAACAATGCCGATACTCATCCCCGCAGCCTTAGCTGCTCGTTGTACATCTTGCAGCTGATCCGTAAGAAGGAATTGCACCCACTGGTGGAATTTTATCCGCTTGGCATGCTCCACAGATTTCTCTACCGCCCATGCAGAAGAGGGACCATGGTCGTTCTCCCACAGAATCGGATGATCCTCTCCATACTCCTCGACCAGCGCACACCACAACGCATAATCCCGCAGCTGGGAACCCTCCTGCTGACAGAACTCCTCAAAATGATCGAGGCGGAGCGCGTACATGCCGTCACTGAACAAGAGCTCTAGCGCTGCCATCTTCGCACTGTGGACGGCACTCCGATCAAGTAGTTCCGGGGACTGGTTGCGTGTTTTCAGTGGCGCCGCGAGGGCATCAATAGCAGCACGACACTCTGCCGATGCTGATTGGTATTCCGGCAGATCCTCGACCGCCAGCATGAGAACAGAAAGATAACGGCGGGACCTGGGTAAATAGGGCGAGTTTTCTACTGGGGCCACCGTAGAACCTGCATGAATAGGGTTGATGCTGACGAAGTCGGCACCTTCTCGGGCAGCCCAGCAGCACAGCTCTTTCAGATCGTGGCTATCTCCCATGGACCAGGACTGATCGCCGCGAAGGGCGTAAATCTGGGTAGTCAACCCCCACACATTCTGCTGATTCGGAGAAATCTGGAGGTAAGAAGGAGTCACAATAATGTGTGTGGTCCGATAGGTGACATCAGCCGAGATGACTACCAGCCGGTGGTAACCCTGGGGGAGAGCAGATGGCAGCTCGGCAGCCAGCACCGGATCTTTCTTCCCGGGAAGTTCAACAGTGACAAGGCGCAGCGGGACCCGTGAACCGTCCTCCAAGTGTACTTCCCAGTCCGCTAACTGCAGCAGACCCCACTCTGACTGTGGTGCAGAGAGAGTCAGGTAGTGCAGCTTCTCTTCTTCCACCACGGCGGTGGCCGGGAGACCTGCGAATCGTTGTTGAGATGACACAGGAAGATGGGTCTCGAGCGCAGTCTCCACTGCCTTGATCGAATCGGCAGAGTAAGGATGCCATGCATGGTCAGCTCCACGGTAGCCCTTGGCGAGGCCCCACTTGTGGGAGGCGGTGTGCTCGTGCGTCATGTCTTTGATGCTACCGAGCGGATGAGAAAATGACCGCTGCTATGGGAACTGACAAGCTCGGTTATCCGTTTTAGAGTGGAGTAAAGGATTCTGTCCAGAGCAGTGAATTCCCTCGTCGTGCAGGAAAGGAGGCGGCGGAAGAGTGGCGAGCCCATTGCCCGGTTGGGAAAAATACACATTTTTGGGGCCAGAAACTCTGGCCGTTGCGATCGATCCTCGTACCGAGCGGTGTGAAGTATTGGAAGGAGAGCTCGCCGGAAAGCGCTTCAATTCCGCGGTACGCGCAGCACGTGCCATTTTGGCGACCTACCCAGGAATCCTCACAGCGCTGCCGAGTGCAGAGCAGATGGCGTTCCCCGGGGAACTTTGGCAGAAACAGAAAGTTTCGGTGGACTCCCGCACAGCAGACTCTTCAACCAGTACAGTCATAGTGACTGCCCCGATGAGGTGAATACTGATAATGCCCAACCAAGGAAAACAGGTCAGAGCAGCCGTCGAGGGATGGCTGCGTGACGCTGCCATCCCCGTTACAAGCGCTGCCTATCGTCTCTCAGATAAAGCCGCGCTGGCACTGAGTGCTGGCTATTTGGACCAGAATATGCGGGGTATTTTGCACGCGCGCCTACAGAAAGGGTCTACCACTCCACGAACCGGGGGTGTGGAAGAGCTTAGTCGCATTGCCGCAACTGCCCACGAATGGCATGATGTCGCCAATGGTGACCCCACCACGGCACTCCGTAATGACAAGTTCATCACGGACGACGGCAAACTCATGGCTAACGATGTCCGGTCGGCACTAGCACATCGACGCTACCGCAAATATATGGGGTCACTGGGCGGTTACCGGCGCGCCTTTATCTCTGATCCAGCATTCGCCAAGTCGTGGATGGGACTACGGGAGGAAAAACGTAACGGGATTTTCCTCAATACAAGCCAACGCAACATTATCTTTGATGCGCTCTGTCGCTGCGCAGTTCCGAGCAAGGTTGAGTATGCCGAGAAAGTGGGCCCCTCTACGGACCGCTACCGACTCCGAACCTTTAACCGCACGGATCTTCCTCTCTGGGCATTTAACGCTGAGCAACAAGCACTAGTGGACCCTTCGGAGGACCCAACGCAAAGTAGCGCCCCGACCGCACCCCGCAGAGCTGGCACGGGTGCTGATGGGCATGGAGCGCAGAGCGCGGGACCTGCACCGACCCGTTCAGGGAGCGCATTAGAGTCGGTGCTTGACCGTGTTCCCGATGCACTGCGCGGCGATATGAGCTCAATGCGCAAGATTGTCAACGATGCAGTCTCTGGCATTTCCCGAGTCATCGCCGGACGTCCAGTGGAAGACGAATCTTGGACCTCCAGCCGTGAGCAGCTCCTCCGAGTACAGGCGGCGACCTTCTATTTCGCCGATTCCTACGATGCTGCCCTCTACATTCTGGGTATCGTGATGGACCGCCTCGACAGGTCACCTGCCTGGCACGGTGACGCACTCGCTGCCCAAGCCTCCAGCATCGACATCACCGCCGAAGTGATGGAAGTGGCCAGTGACATTGTGGAGCTGCGAGACGTTTCTGCAGCGCTGCGGAAACGTGGTCTTCAGCATGGCGTTACCCACCGCAATCGCCTCCGGGAGCTCGGAGAAGTCTGGACCGAGCTCGTTGACCGTGTTGTAGCACTTGTCGCTCTGGCCGATGCAGTCGACATTGTCGATAGTGAGTTAGTGCGCTGGAGTGACTACCGCTCCGTGGATGACCTGGATGACCGTATCGATAACCTCGTCGCCCGCTCCGGGTTCCGCACCGCCTCCAATCAGATGGACCTCTCCGTGCGGCAGGATATTGCCGAGTCTGGCCGAGTGATGGCTGTTGCTCGTTCCGTCATCGAGCAGGAAATTGGAGCACTCGGTCGGGGAACACACACTTAGCACAGTGGCATTGGTTTGCTCCGCTTCCTAAACTGAAGGAAAATCCTCCTATACAGGGGGTTGCCGGGAGGAGTATGCGGATTGCGTGAATACACCACGCCACTGGTCTATCGTGTGGAGTCCGACGAGTCGATCGTCGATTCACTCTACCGGCAGTCCGAAGAAGCACCTGATCGTGTGCTCTTCCAGAGGCCTGTCCTTTCCGACTGGGTTGACGTGTCCGCCCGCCACTTCGCAGCAGAAGTGCGCGCGCTCTCCCGCGGTTGGATTAGCCTCGGAATCCGCCCAGGTGACCGGATAGCTTTACTATCACAGACCCGCTACGAGTGGATGCTCTTCGCCTACTCCGTATGGAGCTGCGGAGCAGTTCTCGTCCCCATCTACCCCTCATCATCCGCAGAACAGGTCCACCACATTTTGGAGGATTCTGGGGCGCAGTTCCTCGTCGTGGAAAAACCACAACACCTGGGAACTGTCCTACAAAAGGACAAACCTGCAACACTGCAGGATATTTACGTCATCGAGCAGTCCGCCACTGATCTCATTGTCGCGGCAGGGCGCGGCGCAGTCGGCTGCAATCTCGAACTTGACCGGCGTATCGGCGCCCTCGATGCAGAAACTCTCGCTTGCATCATCTTCACCTCCGGTACCACCGGTGATCCCAAGGGTGTGCAGATCTCCCACGGAAATATCCTCCATGAGATCCGAGCGTTAGGTGGTCGTGCTGTTGCCCAAGATCCTGTGCAACCGGGCAAACGGGTTCTCAACTTCCTCCCACTCGCCCATGTCTTCCAGCTCGCAATCTCGCTCATGTGTATTGATCGCGGCGTCACCCAAGCTTATTGGTCCGACTTCAGCACGGTGATCGAACAGTTTATGCGGTTCAAACCGCATCTCTTCGTCGGCGTGCCACGCGTGTACGAGAAAATCGTGGAAGCGATGCGCCGCAAGTCACGGATCGCCGGCCCCCTGGGTGAATGGCTTTTCGACCACTCCTATCACAGTGCAATCAATTACTCGCGGATAGCTAATAAATCACGGGTACCGGTATCCATGTGGGCACGGCATCAGTTCTATGACCGCCTCATCTACCGTGCGCTTCGCGATACCCTCGGCGGCGAACTGCAATGGGTTGTCTCCGGCGGTGGTTCTCTCAACAGTGAGCTTGCACACTTCCTGCACGGGGCAGGAGTGGACGTCTACGAGGGATATGGGCTTACCGAAACTTCTGCGGCAATTACCGTCAACAGCCCAGGGGAGTGGCACATAGGCTCCATCGGCCGTCCGCTCCCTGGCTGCTCTGTCCGCATCGCCGATGACGGAGAAGTTCTCCTCAAGGGTGGTATGGTCACGAGTGGCTACTGGCATAATGATGACGCTACCGCTGACGCCTTCGATAACGGCTGGCTGCATAGTGGAGACCTGGGATCACTCGATCGCGAAGGCTATGTCTATATCACCGGGCGGAAGAAAGAAATTATCGTTACTGCCGGGGGTAAAAATGTGTCCCCAACCAAACTGGAGACAGTTATCGACCGCTGCCCCCTCGTCAGCCATGCAGTTGTCATCGGTGATCGACGGAAATATATCAGCTGTCTCATCACCTTAGATAGAGAAGCAGTTCGAGAATGGCTGCAGAGTAACGGTCGCGATCCCGACCTCCCCATCGACAAACTCCAGCGCGACCCCGATGTGCGTCGCATTCTCCAAGACGCCATCGATCGGGCTAACCAACAAGTATCGAGAGCGGAGTCCATCAAACGGTTCCGTATCCTTCCGCGTGACCTCACTGAGGAGGATGGTGAACTTACAGCCACTATGAAGCTCAAACGCCACGCCATCAACCTGCATTTTCAAGATGAAATTGAGCAGATTTACCGGGGAAAGCGACGCTAGATAGTGCGCGGTAGCATGGAGAAGACCCCTCGTCCCTAGGCATGGAAGGATACGGCGTGGCCTTCGCAACCGAACACCCTGACCTCCCCGAGTCCGGTTACCGGCCGGTCGGCGAGATCCTCCGCACGTCCCAGCCCTTCCGTGTCGAGAGTCCTTTCCAACCCGCTGGCGACCAACCGACCGCAATTGCAGAACTCGCTCGCCGAATTAACCGTGGCGATAGGGACACAGTGTTGATGGGCGCGACGGGTACCGGAAAATCTGCTACCGCTGCCTGGCTCATCGAACAGGTGCAGCGCCCCACCCTGGTCATGGCTCCTAACAAGACATTGGCAGCACAGCTGGCCAACGAACTCCGCACCCTCCTGCCGAATAACGCAGTTGAGTACTTCGTTTCCTACTACGATTACTACCAGCCTGAAGCGTACATCGCGCAAACTGATACCTATATCGAAAAAGACTCCTCCATCAACGAGGATGTGGAACGGCTTCGCCACTCCGCCACCATGAGCTTGCTGTCTCGTCGAGACGTCGTCGTTGTCGCCTCAGTCTCCTGTATCTACGGCTTAGGTACCCCCCAGTCCTACCTTGACCGGTCTATTCTGTTGCGCGTCGGCGACGAACTCGATAGAGATGACTTCATCAAACTGCTCGTAGAGATCCAGTATGACCGTAATGACATCGCTTTTAGCCGTGGTGTTTTCCGAGTCAAAGGCGACACGATCGACATCATCCCCGCCTATGAAGAGCTCGCTGTGCGCATCGAGTTTTTCGGAGACGAGATTGATGGCCTGTACTACCTTAACCCGCTCACCGGTGACATCGTCCGCCCGGTGGACAACCTCCATATTTTTCCCGCTACTCATTACGTGGCCGGCCCGGAACGGATGAAAGAAGCCATCGAGGGAATTCAGCAAGAACTCGATACTCGTCTGCAACAGTTGGAGTCCGCTGGCAAACTGCTGGAAGCGCAACGCCTCCGCATGCGCACCACCTATGACATTGAAATGATGGAGCAGATGGGGTTCTGCTCTGGCATCGAAAACTACTCGCGGCATATTGACGGACGCGGCCCCGGGACCCCACCTGCCACACTGCTCGACTATTTTCCTGACGACTTTCTCACCATCATCGACGAGTCACACGTCACCGTCCCGCAAATCGGTGGCATGTTCGAAGGCGATATGAGCCGCAAACGCAACCTGGTCGAGCACGGGTTCCGGCTGCCTTCAGCACTCGACAACCGGCCACTCACCTTTGACGAATTCGAAGCACGCGTTGGGCAAACCGTCTACATGTCCGCCACCCCCGGCCCCTTCGAACTTGAGGCAGCTCATGGGGAGGTAGTCGAACAGGTTATTCGCCCCACCGGGCTCATCGACCCCAAAGTAGTCGTCAAACCCACCAAGGGACAGATCGATGACCTCCTCGCAGAAATCCGGGAACGAACCGCCCAGGACGAGCGCATCCTCGTCACAACTCTGACGAAAAAGATGGCGGAAGACCTCACCGACTACCTGCTGGAACGAGGAGTTCGCGTACGCTATCTTCACTCCGACATCGATACACTGCGGCGAGTCGAACTGCTCCGCCAGCTACGACTTGGCTCCTATGACGTACTAGTCGGTATTAATCTCCTCCGGGAGGGCCTCGACCTCCCGGAAGTGTCCCTCGTGGCGATTCTCGACGCTGATAAAGAAGGTTTCCTCCGATCCCGTACCTCCCTGATCCAGACAATTGGACGTGCTGCCCGAAACGTCAGTGGCGAAGTGCACATGTATGCGGACTCGATCACCGACTCGATGCGGGATGCTATTGACGAGACAGAGCGGCGCCGCGCCAAACAGATTGCCTACAACGAGGAACATGGGATCGATCCACAGCCACTCCGCAAACAGATTACGGATATTCTCGACGAGCTTTATGACGACCTCGATGGCACCACTGAAACTGCTGCGCATGAGATGAAGAAAGGTTCCCGACTGGCGGCGCGAACTCAACAACACGCGCAGCGCGGCAAACTCGATACCGCAGGGAAACGTGGTACCGGTGGGGAAAGTGCAGTGCCGGGAATGGACAATCTGGATACTGCACACATGCCGCGGAAGCGCATGGAAGCTCTTATTGTTGAGCTCACGGACCAGATGGCCACGGCCGCACGTGATCTCCAGTTTGAGATCGCTGCCCGTCTCCGAGACGAAATTGCAGATCTCAAACGGGAAGTGCGCCACATGGAAGAAGCCGGAATCGAGTAATCGCCACTCCCAGTTCGGAGAGCTGTCGGTCGCTTGCCGCGCTTAGGTGGTGAGTTACTCCACCAGCGCAGATAGACAGTAGGGCAGTGCCCCTTCGTGTACAACGGCAAGTGATTGGGTAGCACGTGTCATCGCCACAAATAGATCATTGAGACCTTGCGGAGACGCCTCTACTATTCCGACTGGATCAGTGACGATAACGTAGTCGTACTCCAGTCCCTTCGCGTCCTGTACCAGTGATACTGGTGCGCCCACAAGTGTTTTGAGGGGTTGATCTGAGGACTCGTCCATCAGTGCACTCAGTACAGCAGGGGATACTAGGATGCCGCAGCTACGGTGCTCATCCGGGTAGAGGCGGGCGAGCTCTTGCACGGTGCGCCGTAGTGCTGTACTCCATTGCTCCTCACCGCGATCAATGAGCTCCACCTCATGCTGCGAACTGCGGATGGAACGAGGGAGGCGGGCTGCCGGATTGATTTCCGCCAACACACCCTCACTCGCCTCCATAATCTGCCGGGTTGTCCGGTAATTGACCGACAGTGTAAAAGAACGCCAGCGATTCCTCACATAGGGAGAAAGCGCATCCTCCCACTGTTCCACGCCAGCTGGATTAGAGGTCTGCGCAGTATCGCCAACAATCGTCATCCACCGGTTTGGTGACCGGCGCATCACCATGCGCCAGGCGAGCGGAGAGAGCTCCTGGGCCTCATCAATAATGACATGCCCATAAGCCCATTCGCGGTCGTGTGCGGCACGCTCTGCGGTGGTGAGGAAGGATTGGTCCGTGTGACGATCAGCCAGCCGGCGAGCGTCAATGATGTCGTAGGCCGCGAGAATCTCGCTATCGGATTCATCCTCGAACTCGAGAGATGCAGACGCCTTGAGAATGTCGAGGGCATCCTGCGCATCCTCGACCATCTGTTGCCAGTTATCACCGGGGGTGGCGTCGGCCTGGGAACGTGGTGGGCGCCCTAACTGTTCTGCTGCCTCGTCGAGGAGCGGCACGTCTGCCACAGTGAACGGGTTACCCTCCGGTCGCAGCAGAAAGTCAATATCGCCTGCAGGGAGGATGCCTGCGCAGGCGTCTTCCGCATGCGTTCTTTCTGTGAGTAGTCGCGTCACTACACGCTCGGCAGTCAAGATGGGCCAGTGCTCGTCGACCAGAGACTGCACTTCGGGGGAGTGCAGCAGGTCCTCCGTCAAATCCGCAATATCGGAGCGGGACAGTAGCATACCAGGGCGATCCGGACGCTCAGGGTCAGTGCCAATCTCCGCCGCGTAAGCCTCCACAATCTCCTCAACCAAGGTGTCATGGAACATCTGCCGGGCTCGATTATGGGGGCGCCTGCTGGAGCGTGCCCGCCCACGTGCCCGCCGAATCATTCGAGGGGTGACAGAGAATGGCGTTCCATCAACATGAATGGTGACGGGTTCTGCGAGCACTGTCTGCCATGCCCGAATGGCCTGCTTGAGGACATCGACCATGAGTAACGACCCCTTGACTTCTTGCGCAGCTAGGCTGTCTTCAGATCGTGCAGTCACACCAGGGAACATATCTCCCAGGGTCATGAGCACTACGCCAGTCTCGCCCAGTGAAGGGAGCACACGGTTAATGTAGCGCAGGAAGGTGTCGTTAGGGCCGATTATGAGTACGCCAGAGCGTTCTAGGATAGATCGGAACGTGTACAGCAAATATGCGGCGCGGTGCAGCGCAACAGCGGTTTTACCGGTACCAGGGCCCCCTTCCACCACGACAACGCCGCGATGTTCGCAACGAATAATTTCGTCCTGTTCCCGCTGGATCGTCGCCACAATATCCGTCATATGACCAGTACGGGGCGCATTAAGCGCTTTCAATAGTGCGGACTCAGAAGCGACACCATCCGCCATGTCTTGTGGATCGGGATAACCTGTGGGGGTGTCGCCATGCGTCAAGAACTCGTCCGAAAGGGATGTGAGTTTGCGGCCCAACGAGTGGATAGTGCGCCGGCGCCACACCCCCTCCGGGTGCGCGGTAGTCGCCAAATAGTAGGGGCGTGCTAAGGGGGCACGCCAATCCACCAACATGGGGCGACAGTCGTGGTCATTGTCCAGTAATCCCATGCGGCCGATATAGCGAGTCGCCTCTGCCTCTATGTGGGTGTCATCAATCGCCTCGGGAACGATGTCGATTCGCCCAAAACAGAGCCCGGCCTGAGACTCGTCAATGGCACGAATCTGGGACGTATAGAGTGCGTTGTAGGATTCTCGTTCACTGCGTGCCTGTGGAGTGCCCCCAGATTGGGCTAAGACAGCCTGTAGTTTGGCCACAGTAGCTGCACGTTCTTCCTCTGCCAACTGATAGACCGCCGCCAGATGGTGTTCTTCGGCATCCCAAGAGTCGGGCAGGGGGAGGGGAGTTGGCACGAGCGTACTCCTTACACAGATAGCAACATTCACGTCACCTGCAGGGTAGCGGGTAACGGCGCACAACAAGATAATCCATTATTCCAGATCCCTACCGGTGGATCTCTTCCGCCACTCGAAATGCGCACGTTCCGCGTCGGGCTGTTGGCTACTGGCGAACATGCCGAGAGGTCGTTTGACGAGGTCGTTACGATGAGTGGGAGAAGCTCATCGAAGGAGGACAGATGGCGGAACGCCTGGTTGTGCGGGGCGCACGCGAACACAATTTGAAAGGTGTTGACCTCGACCTGCCCCGCGATGCGTTCATCTGTTTCACCGGTCTTTCGGGTTCCGGTAAATCCTCCCTCGCCTTCGACACAATCTTTGCTGAAGGCCAACGTCGTTACGTGGAGTCCCTTTCTGCTTATGCGCGGCAGTTCCTGGGACAGATGGATAAACCCGACGTGGAGATTATCGAGGGATTGTCTCCGGCAGTGTCTATCGATCAGAAGGCGACCAATCGGAATCCTCGCTCGACGGTGGGTACTATCACCGAAATCTACGATTATCTCCGTCTGCTTTATGCGCGTGCCGGTACTGCACACTGCCCAGAGTGTGGTGCAGTTATTTCTCGGCAGACGCCACAGCAGATTGTCGATCAAGTGTTGACACTGCCAGAACGAGAGAAATTCCAGATTCTGGCTCCGGTGGTGCGCACTCGAAAAGGTGAGTTCCACGAACTCTTTACTCGTCTCCAAAGCGAAGGTTTTGCGCGTGTTCGAGTAGATGGGCGCATCTATCCACTGAGTGAACCCCCCACTCTCAAAAAGCAAGAGAAGCACGATATCGACGTCGTGGTTGACCGCATGATGGTGAAGGCTTCAGCGAAGCAGCGTCTGACCGATTCCATCGAAACGGCGTTAAATCTGGCAAACGGCATTGTCGTCATTGAATGGGTGGACAAACTCGAGGACGATCCGGACCGCATGATGCGATTCTCGGAGCGAATGGCATGCCCGAATGGCCACCGTCTCGACCTTGATGAAATGGAGCCCCGCTCGTTTTCCTTCAACTCTCCCTATGGTGCCTGCCCGGACTGTGATGGGTTGGGGTCGCACATGAAGCTCGATCCTGCACTTATTGTGCAGGATGGGGACAAGAGCCTGGCAGAAGGGGCAGTTTTGCCGTGGGCGTATGGAGCTAACCAAAGCTACTTCCAGAAGCTGTTGGGCGGTCTTGCGGAGGCTATGGACTTTTCTATGGATACTCCCTGGGATGAGCTCACCGCGGCACAGCGCAAGGGCGTGCTATATGGGTCGTCTCATGAAGTGCATGTGAGCTATAAGAATCGGTTCGGCCGACGGCGCAGCTACGCCGCTCCCTTCGAAGGCGTCATCCCATATATCAACCGTAAGCTCGAGTACACCGATTCGGAGAGTCTGAAAGAGCGCTACCAGTCGTTCATGCGGCCGGTACCGTGTGAGTCCTGTCAGGGAAAACGCCTGCGGCCTGAGATTCTGGCGGTCACTCTTGCCACCGATGACGGTCGTGAACTCAGTATTGCAGATATGACCGATCTGTCGATTGACGAGTGCCTGGAGGTCATCAATCGCCTTCAGCTCGGAAGCAGGGAAGCTGAGATTGCGCACAGTATCATCAAAGAAGTTCGTGCTCGCCTCCAGTTCCTGCTGGATGTGGGGTTGAACTACTTGACGCTGTCGCGTGCCGCGGCCACTCTGTCTGGAGGGGAAGCGCAGCGTATTCGGCTCGCCACTCAGATCGGATCAGGGCTGGCTGGGGTCTTATATGTTCTCGACGAGCCGTCCATTGGGTTGCATCAGCGGGATAATCGGAAGCTCATTGCCACTCTTAAACGTCTCCGCGATCTCGGAAACACTCTCATTGTTGTGGAGCACGACGAAGAGACGATGCAGGAAGCTGATTGGGTTGTTGACATTGGTCCAGGCGCTGGCGAATTCGGTGGAGAGATTGTCTATTCAGGGTCCTACGAGGGGCTTCTGAAGGTCGAGAATTCGCTCACTGGTGCCTATTTGTCCGGACGACGCACCATTGCAGTACCTGCCGTCCGGCGCCCGGTAGATCCGGATCAGACTCTCACTGTGGTGGATGCGCGTGAGAATAATTTGCAGCACATTGATGTGCAGTTCCCATTGGGCGTACTAACTTGCGTGACAGGTGTCTCTGGCTCGGGCAAGTCGACCTTGGTGAACGATATTCTCGCGACCGCCCTAGCGAATGAGCTTAACCATGCTCGACAGGTGCCGGGTTCCCACAAGCGGATCGAGGGGTTGGAGCACCTGGACAAATTGGTACAGGTGGACCAGTCACCTATTGGGCGTACTCCCCGCTCTAACCCAGCAACCTATACCGGAGTTTTCGATAAGATCCGTGGGCTTTTTGCTGCTACTCCTGATGCCAAAATGCGAGGTTACAAACCCGGTCGCTTCTCCTTCAATGTGAAGGGAGGCCGGTGCGAAGCCTGCCATGGTGATGGCACGATCAGAATCGAGATGAACTTCCTCCCGGATGTCTACGTGCCGTGTGAAGTCTGCCATGGCCGTCGCTATAACCGGGAGACGCTGGAGGTGCGCTACAAGGGCAAGAACATCTCTGAGGTGTTGGATATGCCCATTGTTGAAGCTGCTGAGTTCTTTAAGCCCATTACGAGTATCCACCGTTATCTCAGCACATTGGCGGATGTGGGCTTGGGATATGTGCGGTTAGGGCAGCCTGCGACCACGCTGTCTGGGGGTGAGGCGCAGCGTGTCAAATTAGCTTCTGAACTGCAGAAACGCTCCACTGGGAGTACGGTCTACATCCTTGATGAACCGACTACCGGGCTGCACTTTGAGGACATCCGCAAGCTGCTCGACGTCATCAATAGTCTGGTTGATAAGGGCAATACAGTTATCGTCATCGAACACAATCTTGACGTCATTAAATCTGCAGATTGGGTTATTGATCTCGGACCCGAAGGAGGATCCGGTGGCGGTCGCATTGTAGCGGCGGGAACTCCTGAAGAAGTTGCACAGGTTCCGGAGTCCTTCACTGGGCAGTTTTTGGCAGAGATGCTTACTTCGTCGTAGAGCGGGTCTGGTTCGTAAGAAATTCTGTGTGGCGCTGAATTGGTATTCCAGGGCTTTTTCGGTACACTCGTGGCTAAGACCGTCTGAAGCATGCTTCAGAAGCAAGTGGAGTCCCATCCCACCAGTCGACGTCAGGAGCGCCGCTCCGATTGTTTCCTGGTCCGTTAGGTCCCTTCTCCCGTGTATGTCGGGTAGTGAGGATAGTTAACGGTCGATGGGCCCTGCCGGTAAGAATGCCGCCGCGGGGCTTTTTCGTGGATGCGATGGGATCACTTCGGTCACCAGAATCCGAACTATTGAGGAGTCCCCATCAGCAATCAAGACGCCCGCATTAATGAGCGAATCCGTGTTCCCGAAGTCCGCCTGGTAGGCCCCAACGGGGAACAGGTGGGCATTGTACGTGTGGAGCAGGCTCTCAAGCTGGCGTACGAGGCTGACCTCGACCTGGTTGAGGTCGCTCCCAATGCCCACCCACCTGTGTGCAAGATCATGGACTACGGCAAGTTCAAGTATGAGGCTGCGCAGAAAGCTCGCGAAGCTCGCAAGAACCAGCAGCAGACCGTGATCAAGGAGCAGAAGCTTCGTCCCAAGATCGACGACCACGACTATGAGACCAAGAAGGGAAACGTTGTTCGTTTCCTTAATAAAGGTTCCAAGGTCAAGGTGACCATCATGTTCCGTGGACGTGAACAATCTCGTCCTGAGCTGGGCTACCGCCTGCTTGAACGACTCGCCAATGACGTCGAAGAGTACGGCTTTGTCGAGGCTCGTCCGAAGCAAGATGGCCGCAATATGACGATGGTTATTGCTCCCCACCGTGGGAAGAAGACTCGTCAGCAGGCTGGAGAAGACTAACCCGGGTTAGCTCCTCCGCCCCTAGGATCCCCCGATCAGCCCCTGATCACGAGAAGAACTGAGGAATAATGCCTAAGCAGAAGACCCACAAGGGAACCGCTAAGCGTTTCAAGAAGACCGGCAGCGGCAAACTCTCCCGCGAGATGGCCAACAAGCGTCACCTCCTGGAGCACAAGTCCTCCCGTCGCACCCGTCGCATCTCCGGCACCACTGACGTTGCCGTTGCTGACGTGAAGCGCGTGAAGCGCCTCCTCGGCTAATACCTAGCCAGCACCCCCAAGACTTTTTATCCCCTAACAATCGACAGGATGACATCGTGGCACGAGTAAAGCGGGCAGTGAATGCCCAGAAGAAGCGTCGCACCGTACTGGAAGGTGCCTCCGGCTACCGCGGTCAGCGTTCCCGCCTCTACCGCAAGGCTAAGGAGCAGACTCTCCACTCAATGACTTACTCCTACCGGGACCGTCGTGCCCGTAAAGGAGACTTCCGCAAACTGTGGATTGCGCGTATCAACGCTGCTGCCCGCCAGAACGATATGACCTACAACCGCTTCATGCAGGGTCTGCGTCTGGCAGGCGTCGAGCTGGATCGTAAGGTCCTCGCGGAAATCGCCGTCTCTGACGCCGCTGCCTTCGCCGCTCTGGTGGATACCGCTCGCAAGGCACTGCCGGAGGACGTCAACGCCCCCGCTGCTGAGTAGCAGTAAGGCGCACGCCTGTGGCACATCACGCTTCCGAACGACCCGCGGAGATCTTCACCGAACGAACTCCGCGGGTCGTTTCTGCAGCTAAACTTCACCGCCCCGCACAGCGACGCAAAACTGGGCAGTTCCTCGCAGAAGGGTGGAACGCCGTTTCCGAGGCCATTCGCTATGGTGACGTTGTTGATATCTACGTCACTGAAGACGCCTCCGCACGCTATGCCAGTACGCTGGTGAGCGCGCGTGATCGTCGCTTGCACATTCACTACATCAGCCCGAAAGCAGACAAGCTCCTCACTGACACTGTCTCGCCGCCGGGCATTTACGCTGTCTGCCAGTCGGCGGTGACTGATCTTGCGACAGCTCTCGGCCAACAGCCTCATCCACAGCTGGTACTGGTGGGTGTCGACACGAATGATCCCGGCAATGCGGGGACAATGATCCGGCTCGCCGACGCCTTTGGCGCAGATCTTGTAGTTTTCGCGGGTCACTCAGTGGATCCCGAGAACACGAAGTGTGTGCGCTCGTCCGCTGGCAGCATCTACCACCTGCCAGTATGCCGGGAGAGTGATACAGAAGCCGCTCTCAGCGTGCTGCAAAGCTGCGGCATCCAGTTGCTGGCAACAAGATTGGACGGCGAGGTGCGTCTGGATCAAGCGGGGGAGCTGTTGACCCGTCCTACAGCGTGGTTGATGGGCAGCGAAGCACACGGTCTCGACCCGTCTGTTGCCGCACAAGCTGACCACACTGTGGCCATTCCTATCCGAGGTCGGGCGGAAAGCCTGAACCTCGCTGCCGCAGCCTCGATCTGCCTCTATACCTCAGCAACGACACAGCAGGTGTGAAGCCCAGCCGGGTGATGCACTACGCTAGAGGTTTGAAAGACGTTTATTCCAAGGAGAATCATGACGCAGGAAAACCAGCCCGCAGATCTGAGTGAAGAGACACTCAACAGTTACGCTGAAGCCGCTGCGGCTGCGTTTACCGCCGCCACTAACCTCGACGAGCTTGCTGCCGCACGCACCCACCACCTCGGCGAGAAATCCCAGCTTGCGCTAGCACGCCGCTCCCTCGGCTCCATCGCGAAAGAAACCCGAAAAGAAGCCGGTCGCGCTGTGAACGTGGCACGTGGCATTGCTGAACGTGCCTTCGGTGAACGGAAGGCCGCTCTGGAAGAAGAACATGCGGCGAACCTGCTGATCGCTGAGTCGATCGATGTATCGCAACCCTCTACCCGTCAGCCGGTGGGTGCACAGCACCCGATCACCATGATTGCCGATCAGATCTCCGACATCCTCATCGGTATGGGGTGGGAAATTGCGGACGGACCTGAGGTGGAGACCGAACAGTTCAACTTCGACATGCTGAACTTCCTGCCGGATCACCCCGCCCGGACAATGCAGGATACCTTCCACATTGCACCGGAAGATTCCCGTGTTGTCCTCCGCACTCACACCTCGCCTGTGCAGGTGCGCACCCTACTTTCGCGAGAACTGCCCATCTATATCGGCTGCCCTGGTCGTACCTTCCGTACTGACGAGCTGGACGCCACCCACACCCCGGTATTCCACCAGGTTGAGGGTCTGGCTGTCGATAAGGGCCTCACCATGGCAGATCTGCGTGGTGTGCTAGACCACCTCGCCAAAGCACTTTTTGGTCCGGAGACGAAGACGCGCATGCGCGCTAACTATTTCCCCTTTACGGAACCCAGCGCAGAGGTCGATGTTTGGTTCCCCGATAAGAAGGGTGGAGCCGGTTGGGTCGAATGGGGCGGCTGCGGCATGGTGAACCCCAATGTGCTGCTTGCCGCTGGTATCGATCCGGAGGAGTACTCCGGCTTCGCCTTCGGCATGGGCTTGGAGCGCACATTGCAGTTCCGCAATGGCATTTCCGATATGCGCGACATGGTGGAAGGCGACATTCGATTCACCCTTCCCTTCGGTATCCGCTCCTAAACCCAGCACATACCCCCCAGACTTCTATTCCACTCGCTTCCCCGCTTACAAGGATGTACCGTGTTCGTTCCCCAAAGTTGGCTCACTGAGACCCTCGACAAGTGCAACCCGGGCTGGTCTGTCAGTACCGCAGACCTCGACGCTGGTTTCGTGAAGGTTGGTTTCGAAATCGAGGGTGTTCCGCAGCCTCTTCCCACCATTACTGGGCCGCTGGTGGTGGGCCAGGTAATGGAGATCGAAGAGCTAGAAGGTTTTAAAAAGCCGATCCGTTTCTGTCATGTGGAGGTGGGAAACGACAATGGAGAGCTGCAGGAAATTATCTGTGGTGCGCGCAATTTCAAGCTCCACGACCTTGTCATCGTGGCACTTCCCGGGACTGTCCTCCCTGGCGGCTTTGAGATAAGCGAACGTAAAACCTATGGACACATGTCCCGTGGCATGATGTGCTCGGCAACCGAGCTGGGAATTGGGCAGGACCACTCCGGCATTATTACCCTGCGACCGGGAACTGCCGAGCCGGGTAGCGACGCCTACCAACTCCTGCAGCTCGATGACGCGGTCTTTGAAGTGAACATCACCCCCGACCGTGGTTATGCACTGTCGATGCGTGGTTTGGCACGTGAGATTGCAACCTCCTTCGGTCTCACCTACCAGGACATTGCGGTCGAACAAGAACTCGGAAATGAGGGAGAGGCGTGGCCCGTTACTCTTTATCCCGAGACTGGTGCAGATCGCTTCATTGCACGTCGCGTGACGGGTATCGATCCGCAGGCTGTCACCCCCTGGTGGATGCAGCGGCGTTTGCTGCTCTCCGGTGTGCGCCCTATCAGACCAGCTGTGGATGTAACGAACTATGTCATGTTGGAGCTCGGGCAACCGATGCATGCATACGATGTGGCGAAACTGCAGGGCGGTATTACCGTGCGGTGCGCCCTGGCTGGCGAGAAGCTCGTTACCCTTGATGATGTGGAACGAGAGCTGTCTGCGGAAGATGTTGTCATTGCGGATGATTCTGGTGCCATCGGTTTGGCCGGTGTGATGGGCGGCGCCTCCACCGAAGTAGGGGAGGAGACCACTGACATTCTCCTCGAAGCCGCGCACTTCGATTCTCTCCATGTTTTCCGCACTGGACGCCGTCATAAGCTCAGCTCGGAATCGTCCCGTCGCTTCGAGCGCAAAGTCGACCCAGTCGTCTGTCGTGCTGCTGCTGACCGTGCAGCTACTCTCCTAGTAGAGATTGCCGGTGGCACCGTAGAGCCGTTACTGACCGATGTCGGCGATATTTCCCCAGTTGTGCCCATTGTGTTCCCCGAGAACCGGCCTAGTGCTGTCGCTGGTGTGGATTATCCCGCTGGTACCGCCCGTCGTCGCTTGGAAGAGGTGGGATGCACGGTCGAGGACACCCCCGGTGAGGCCGGCATGCTGACTGTCACCCCGCCGACGTGGCGCCCTGATCTGCAGATGCGCGCTGACCTGGTGGAAGAAGTGTTGCGGTTGGAGGGGCTGGAGCAGATTCCGGTTCGGCTCCCGCATGCACCGTCTGGTCGTGGTCTGACCCCGGAGCAGCGCCGTCGCCGCATTGTGAATAAAGCGTTGGCGTATGCCGGCTACGTGGAGATTCTCCCCACCCCCTTCATGTCTAACAAGGTGTTTGACGAGTGGGGTTTGGCAGCGGACGATCCACGGCGGACTGTGACCACTGTGCTCAATCCGCTCGATTCGGACTACGCCTGCTTGGCGACGACGCTGCTCCCCTCCATGTTCGATGTGGTGAAGCGGAATGTCTCGCGAGGCCAGCGCGATCTGGGCCTTTACGGGGTGGAAGAAGTATGCCTTCCGGATGAGTCCACTCGCCCCATGCCTATGCTGCCCACTGATAAGCGTCCTTCTGATGATGAGATTGCCGAGTTGATGGCTGCTCTCCCCAAACAGCCGCTGCATGTGGCTGCGGTGCTCACTGGTCTGCGTGAGCAAGCTGGCCCGTGGGGTAAGGGCCGCGCGACCGATGTGTGGGACATTATTGAAGCCGCACGTCAGGTCGGTCGGGCGGTAGGTGCCGAATTCCGCTTCGAGAAGGCTGATCTGCTGCCGTGGCATCCGGGCCGTTGTGCTGCCGTCTATTTGGGTGATGAGCTGGTCGGCTACGCCGGTGAAGTCCACCCGCAGATGCTTGATAAGTGTGGCTTGCCCGCCCGTATGTGTGCCATGGAGCTTAATGTGTCGGCTCTGCCCACGGCATACCAGGGGCAGTCTCCGGTCGTTTCCCCCTACCCACCGGTGTATCAGGATGTTGCCCTGGTGGTGGCGAAGGATGTTCCGCAGGCGGATATCGCTGCTGCCCTGTATGAGGGTGGTGGAGACTTGCTGGAAAGCGTCAAGCTCTTCGACATTTATGAGTCGGAGCAGCTGGGTGTGGACAAGCGGTCGTTGGCCTTTGCGCTGAGCTTCCGGTCGCCAGAGCGGACGTTGACGGAAGAAGACGCTTCGGCTGCTCGTGATGCGGCTGTGGCAGTTGCTGCCGAGCGTTTCGGCGCGGAGCTGCGGACTGTCTAAAGACTTCCGGCGCGGCCGGGGAACAGGGCGACGACAGCGGAATTTAGTGGAATGATGTGTGCATGACCTTTATTCCACGAGAAGTTCCGCGCGTCTTGTCGATTGCTGGCACCGACCCCACTGGTGGTGCGGGTCTACAAGCAGATCTGAAGTCTATCGCGGCAGCAGGCGGCTATGGCATGGCTGTGGTGACGGCGTTGGTGGCTCAGAACACCTGCGGCGTTCGTTCCGTCCATACTCCGCCCTTGAGCTTTTTGCAGGAGCAGTTTGATGCCGTCACCGATGATGTTGTTATTGATGCGGTGAAGATTGGCATGCTGGGCGATACGGCTATTACCCAGCTAGTCAGCGAATGGCTGCAGCAAGTGAAGCCGCCGGTGGTTGTTCTGGACCCGGTTATGGTGGCCACTAGTGGGGATCGGCTTTTGACCGCAGAGGCTGAGGAGGCAATGCGTGGCTTGGTCGAGACTGTTGGTGACGTAGCTGACCTTGCTGTTGTGACGCCTAATGTTCCAGAACTTGCGGTGTTGGCGGGGGAGGGCCGTGCCGAGAGTTTGGGGGAGGCGTTGGCGCAGGGTGAGCGTGTGCTAGCGACGACGCAGGCGGCTGTGCTGGTGAAGGGTGGTCATCTGGAGTCGGAGACGATGACGGATACGCTGCTGCAGCGGGACGCCGATGCGGCCACATTTACCCATCCGCATGTGGCGACACCCAATACGCATGGGACGGGCTGTTCGCTGTCGTCTGGTTTGGCGACTCGCATTGCGCAGTCGGGAGACGTGGTGCGAGCGACTCAGTTGACGACTGACTGGTTGTATGGTGCCATTTTCCATTCCGATCTTTTGGAGGTCGGCAAGGGGCATGGGCCGGTATTCCATGGGTGGGAGACGAATCCGAGCTGCCAGTAGTGATCGTATGCTGACTGGTAATGGGCCGTTTTCAGGCGATGAGTTGGGTGGACAACGGGTGCTCGGGACAGCCTGAAAAGTTTTGAATAATCTTGCAAGATGGTGAATAATCAAAGAATGAGTATATTAGTCGCAGTTGCTGGAGCCACCGGATACGCAGGAGCCGAGATTCTTCGTCTCCTGCTCACCCATCCCGCCTATCAGAATGGCGAGCTCACCATTGGGGCCCTGTGCGCCAACAGCAACGCCGGTCAAAAGGTAGGGGAGTTCCATCCGCACCTGGCGCCACTTGCCGAGCGAACCTTTGTTGAAACCTCTCTCGAAACACTGCAGGGACACGACGTCGTCTTTATGGCGTTGCCACATGGCAACTCGGGCAAGCTAGCCCACTCCCTCAGTGATGCAGCCGCCGCCTCCGGAAACGCGGGCCCGCTTGTTATCGACTGTGCAGCAGACTTCCGCCTCCGTGATGCGCATGCCTGGGAGAAGTGGTACCAGTGCGAGTACCAGGGATTCTGGACCTACGGTCTGCCGGAACTCCCCGGTCACCGAGACGCAGTGCGTGCTGCGCGCACCGTCGCAGTACCCGGCTGTTTCCCCACCGGCGCTTCTCTCGCCCTGTACCCCGCGGTCCAAGCCGGCATTACCGATGGGGATCTTTCCGTGGTCTCTTTCTCGGGTACCTCTGGCGCTGGAAAGGGAGCCAAGGTCGCCAACCTCCACGCCGAGGTAAGCGGTTCGGCGAAAGCTTATAACGTTGCCGGCCGGCACCGTCACACCCCAGAGATCCTGCAGAACATGCAAGAACTCACTGAGCAGGACCTGACAGTGAGTTTTACTCCGGTACTAGCCCCTATGGCGCGCGGCATCCTCACCACCGCTTTTGCGACCACCCACGCCACTCCAGAAGGGGTACAGAAACTCTACGAAGAGGCCTATCGTGATGAGCCTTTCGTCCAGGTGCTTCCCTATGGACAGCAACCACAATCGAAGTCTGTAGTGGGATCCAACAACGTCCAAATTGCTGTCGACGTCGATACTGCCGCACACCGACTCGTCATTACCGCAGTCATCGATAACCTCGTGAAGGGTACTGCCGGCGCTGCGCTGCAGTGCATGAACCTTATGTTGGGATGGCCGGAAACCACCGGCCTCTACACCGTAGGTCTCGCCCCCTAACATCTTCCAAGAAAGAGAAAACTATCATGACTATCACCCGCACCGCTGGGGTGACCGCCGCACAAGGGTTTCGTGCTGCTGGGGTAGCTGCCGGCGTGAAAAAACACGGTGGACTAGATATGGCCCTCGTCGTCAATGAGGGGCCGCGGCTCACCGCAGCTGGCGTGTTTACCTCCAATCGATTCCAGGCTGCTCCCGTCCTTTGGTCGCGAGAAATTCTCACCGGTGGAGAGCTGCGTGCGGTCGTCCTGAACTCTGGCGGAGCCAATGCGTGTACCGGCGCAGCAGGGCTGGAAGATGCTAAAGAAGAAGCAATTCATCTCGCATTGCAGCTGACGGATGCCGGTATCCCCACTAACGCTGGACAGGTTGCGATCTGTTCGACCGGTGTCATCGGCGATCGGCTTCCTATGCCAGCCATTTTGGGGGGAATCGAGGCACTTCCGGGTCTCTTAGGAGATACCCAAGAGAAGGGACTGGAAGCCGCAAGCGCCATTATGACCACTGACACCGTCGCCAAGCAGAGTGAATACACCTCTGCGGCGGGATGGAAAGTAGGGGGCATGGTGAAGGGAGCTGGCATGATCGCGCCGAGCCTCGCCACCATGCTCTGCGTCATCACCACTGACGCTATTGCCAACCAGGCGGATCTTGAAGCTGCTCTGCGCTTCTCGGCTACCTATAGTTTTGACCGCCTGGATGTTGATGGCTCAACCTCCACGAATGACACTGTGCTGGTGATGGCAAACGGGGCGAGTGGTGTGGTCGCCAACCAGGCAGAACTCACTGAAGCCATTTTTGCGGTCTGTGACGACCTTGCGGACCAAATGATGAGTGATGCAGAGGGTGTAACGAAGTGCTGCACCATTACCGTTATGGGAGCGGAGACTGAAGCTGACGCTCTTACTGCTGCGCGCGTCGTTGCGCGTGACAACCTGGTGAAGACTGCACTTTTCGGAGAAGACCCGAACTGGGGTCGTGTTCTCGCCACTTTGGGTGTTGCCCCGGTAGCGATGGATGTTCTCAAGGTGACGGTAGCGTTCAACGGCAAAGAGGTGTTCGCGAATGGCGGCGGCCTCCCCGATGCTCGCTCTATTGATATGACAGGCGATCGTATCCATGTTGAGATCAATCTTGGTGTAGGCGAGGGGACCGCCAGTATCCGCACCACCGATCTTTCCCATGCTTATGTTGAGATCAACTCGGCATACACAACCTAATGTTGATGTCATCCCTGTATACCTATTACACCAATACACGATAAAGAGGTTCTGAGGTCATCATGAATAGTGAGACCGACCAGGACGCGATTGAACAGTCGCTCCATATTCCTGAACTCAACCCCCAACAGCGTGCCGCTGTCTATACCGAGGCCTTGCCGTGGATCCAACAATTCGCTGGCAAGATTATCGTCGTCAAATATGGCGGAAATGCCATGGTGGATGACCGGCTTAAAGCCGCTTTCGCCAAAGACATGGTGATGCTGCGTGCGTGCGGAGCTCACCCTGTTGTCGTTCATGGTGGTGGGCCGCAGATTAACTCCATGCTGTCCCGTTTGGGTATTGAAGGGGAGTTCCGGGGTGGGTTCCGCGTTACCACAGACGAAGTGTTGGATGTTGTCCGCATGGTGCTTTTCGGCAAAGTTGGCCGTGAACTCGTGGGCCTCATCAATAAGTTTGGAGCCTACGCTGTGGGTATTTCCGGCGAGGATGCGCAACTGCTCACTGCGCGGAAACGCACCGTCCTCGTGGAGGGAGTTCCCACTGATATCGGCTTGGTCGGCGATATCACGGAAGTTAATCCTGATGCGGTGTATGACCTTATCAATGCAGGCCGTATCCCTGTCGTAACGACGATTGCACCCGACCCGGATGGGCAGGTCTTCAACGTTAACGCGGACACTGCCTCAGCTGCGCTGGCGGTTGCCCTGGAGGCAGAGAAGCTCGTTATGCTGACAGATGTGGACGGTTTCTACACAGACTGGCCGAATAAAGACAGTCTTGTCACCCGTATCGATGCCGACACCTTGCGAGGTCTGCTACCTTCTCTGGAATCTGGCATGGTCCCCAAGATGGAAGCATGTCTGCGTGCCGTTGATGGGGGAGTCCCCGCAGCCCATGTGATTGACGGTCGTATCGGCCATTCAGTCTTACTCGAGCTTTTTACTGAAGGCGGTATCGGCACTATGGTGGTGCCCCAAACGTCTGCACCTACCACTCAAAATCACTCCACTCATTCTCGTGAGGATAACCGCTCATGACGTCTACATCTCCCCTCCAGCAGAGCTGGACAAACACCATGATGAATGCCTACGGTACGCCTGCCCTCGGGCTGGTGCGCGGCAAGGGCTGCATTGTTGAAGATGAAAACGGTGAGGAATACCTGGACCTCCTCTCGGGTATTGCTGTCAACTGTCTGGGGCATCAGCATCCCGCCATTATCAAGGCGGTCACCGATCAGCTGCATACTCTCGGACACACCTCAAACTTTTTTGTGCACCCACCCGAGGCGAAACTGGCAGAGCGCCTAGTTGCAGCATTCGGAAGCGACCAACCTACCCGCGTCTTCTTCTGCAATTCTGGGGCGGAAGCCAATGAAATCGCTTTTAAGCTTTCCCGGCTGACAGGCCGTCGCCGCATCCTCACTCACCTTGATGGTTTCCATGGGCGGACGATGGGATCGCTTGCGCTCACTGGTCAAGAAAAGAAACGTGCTCCCTTTGAGCCTATGCCAGCAGGCGTCGAATACTTCCCCTTCAACGATTTCGCAGCCTTGCAGGCACTGGTGGAAAAGGACCCGAAGAATACTGCCGCCGTCATGATTGAGCCGATTATGGGTGAAGCAGGCGTCAAGGTACCCGATGACGACTACCTCCGAAAGATTCGTGACCTCACGAGCCGTTACGGCATCCTCATGATCTGCGATGAAGTGCAGACGGGTGTCTACCGTACCGGAGATATGTTCTGCTCACGGGCACAGGGTGTCGTCCCCGATGTAGTAACGCTCGCTAAAGGCCTGGCGGGTGGCTTCCCTATTGGAGCCGTCCTTGCAACCGGACGCGCAGCAGACTTCTTCCAGCCGGGCTCACACGGCACGACTTTCGGGGGCAATCCTTACTCGTGTGCTGCCGGTAACGCGGTGCTGGACACCATTGAAGCGGAGAAGCTGGGTGACCATGTGCGTGAGATGGGGAAGCGGTTTATGTCGTCCCTCGCGGCCCTGCACCTGCCGATGGTGACGGAAATTCGAGGACGTGGTCTGCTAATCGGCGTTGAATTAGCAGACGCTATTGGCCCCTTGGTGGAACAGGCAGCCCGCGATGCAGGCTTCATTATCAATGCCGCCCGGCCTAATGTGCTCCGTATTGCACCACCGCTCATCATCAGCAATGAACAGATTGATCAAGCTGTTGCCGCCCTCCCCGGTATCCTCGATACCGCATCCCGTGCCGCTGCTGCTGCACAGTCCTAAGCCGTCTTATTGCTTTTACCCTTTACCTTTAACCGACTAGCCAAGGAGAATCACCGTATGTTGCGCCACTTCCTCCGCGACGACGATCTGACCCCCGCTGAGCAGCTCGAAGTTCTCGAGCTTGCCGATGCGTTAAAGAAGGCTCCTTACTCGAGCCGACCTTTGGAAGGGCCGCAATCTGCTGCCATTCTTTTCGACAAGACTTCTACTCGTACACGTTTCTCTTTTGATACCGGTGTCGCTCAGCTGGGAGGCAACCCCATTGTTGTGGAAGCTGGAGTGACCCAGATCGGCAAAGGCGAGTCTATTGAAGACACCGCCCGCGTTTTCTCCCGTTTTGTCTCCCTTATTATTTGGCGAACCTATGGGCAGGATCGGGTTGAGGATATGGCTGCGGCAGCTACCGTTCCTGTTATCAACGCCCTCACCGATGACTGGCATCCCTGTCAGATTTTGGCGGATCTCCAAACGATCCGGGAGAACTTCGGCAAGACGGAAGGGCTCACCCTCACCTACCTGGGTGACGGCGCCAATAACATGGCGAATTCACTCTTAGTGGGTGGCCTTACGGCAGGGATGAACGTGCGTATCGGTGCGCCGGAAGGGTTTACCCCGCGCGCAGACATCCTGGAGGCAGCCCGTCAGCGAGCAGAGCTCACAGGGGCAGAATTCCTCATCACCCACGACCCGGTGGAAGCGGCGCAGGGAACCAATGTTGTCTACACCGACACATGGGTGTCGATGGGGCAGGAAAACGATGGCCTCGACCGTGAAGGCCCCTTCCGCCCGTTCCAAGTTAATGATGAGCTAATGGCGCATGCTGCGAAGGACGCGATTTTCCTCCACTGCCTACCGGCTTATCGGGATAAGGAGGTCACCAACTCCGTCATCGAAGGGCCTCAGTCCCGTGTCTTCGATGAAGCAGAGAATCGCCTTCACGCTCAGAAGGCCATCATGGTGTGGCTCCTGGAGAAGCTCAATGCCTAACACGGCAGGCGCTCCCGTCAAGAGCACCATGGCGGGTACTCGGGCTGGACGGCAGGCTCGAATCATCGGCTTACTCATTGAGCATCGGGTACATAGCCAGCCACAACTGTTGGAACTGCTCGCTGAGGAAGGTATCGCCGTCACCCAAGCGACTCTTTCGCGGGATCTGGACGAGCTCGGTGCAGTGAAGCTCCGAGCGGCCGACGGTGGCCAAGGCACCTATGTCATTCCTGAAGATGGCAGTCCGGTTAAGGGCGTTGAGGGGGGTACCGCCCGTCTTGCGAAACTGCTCAGCGAACTGTTGGTCTCTGCAGAAGCATGTCAGGCCATGGTAGTGTTGCGGACTCCTCCAGGGGCGGCGCACTACCTTGCTTCCGCTCTTGATCGGGCGAATCTTCCAGAAGTGGCCGGATGCATCGCTGGTGATGACACCATCTTCGTCCAGACTAGAGAGTCCTATGAGGGGGCTGAGGTGGCAGCTAGCTTTGCGAAGCTCATTGGAAAACACCCGCAATAGGGTGTCTCTTCACCGTCACAACTACAGATCAGCGACGTTTTAGTCGATAATGGAAAGCGAGCGCGTCCGACGCTCGCCAAGGAAAGGAAACATTCATGCCAAAGCGTGTTGTACTGGCCTACTCCGGTGGCCTGGACACCTCCGTTGCTATCAGCTGGATCGGCCACGAAACTGGCGCCGAAGTTATTGCGGTCTCCATTGACCTCGGCCAGGGTGGCGAGGACATGGAGTCCATCCACCAGCGTGCCCTCGGCTGTGGCGCCGTAGAATCCGTGATCGTTGATGCTCGCGATGAATTCGCCGATGACTTCTGCCTGCCGGCCATCAAGGCCAATGCCATGTACCAGAATCAGTACCCGCTGGTATCTGCCTTGTCCCGTCCTCTTATCGTGAAGCACCTTGCGGCCGCCGCCAAGGAATTCGGCGCAGACGCTATTGCACACGGATGCACCGGCAAGGGTAACGACCAGGTGCGTTTCGAAGTTGGCTTCAACGCCCTCGTCCCCGATGCAGAAGTTATCGCCCCGGTGCGCGACTACGCCTGGACCCGTGAGAAGGCTATTGCTTTCGCAGAGGAGCACGACCTTCCCATTAACGTCACCAAGAAGTCCCCGTTCTCCATCGACCAGAACGTCTTCGGTCGCGCCGTGGAGACCGGCTACTTGGAAGACCTGTGGAACGCTCCCACCAAGGACGTCTACTGCTACACCGAGGATCCCAGCGTGAACTGGGCTGCTCCCGATGAGGTCATCATCTCCTTCAAGGAAGGCAAGCCGGTGGCTCTCGATGGCCGCCAGATGAGCCTTCTCGAAATCATTCAGGAACTCAACCGTCGCGCTGGTGCCCAGGGTATCGGCCGTATCGACATGGTGGAGGACCGTCTCGTCGGCATTAAGTCGCGCGAGATCTACGAAGCACCCGGCGCCGTCACCCTCATCCGTGCGCACCGTGAGATGGAAAATGTCTGCATGGAGCGCGAACTTACCCGCTTCAAGAACCGCATCGAAGACCGCTGGACTGAACTGGTCTACGACGGTCTCTGGTACAGCCCGCTGAAGGAATCCCTCGATGCCTTCATCGACGAGTCCCAGAAGCACGTCACCGGTGATATCCGTCTGGTTATGCACGGCGGCAACATCAATGTGAACGGTCGTCGTTCGGACGAGTCCCTTTACGACTTCAACCTGGCTACCTACGACGAGGGTGACTCCTTCGACCAGACCCTCGCCAAGGGCTTCGTGCAGCTGCACGGTCTGTCCAGCAAGATCAACGCGCAGCGTGATCAGCGCCTGGCCAACTAAGCCCGTCACTTTACTCACTACCATTCGATAAGGACCCCCCATGAGTTCTTCCCCCCGTCACGAGACTAATAAGGGATCGCTGTGGGGAGGACGCTTCGCCGACGAACCTGCACAGGCGATGGCTCTCCTCTCCAAGTCCACCCAGTTCGACTGGGTACTCGCCCCCTATGACATCCGCGCGTCGAAAGCGCATGCGCGGGTGCTCAACCGGGCGCAGCTTCTCTCGGACGAGGATCTTGCCACTATGGTGGCAGGGCTTGATCAGCTCGCGGCGGATGTAGCTTCTGGTGCATTCCAGCCAGCTGAGGATGACGAGGATGTGCATGGCGCGCTAGAACGTGGCCTTATCGAACGAGTAGGACCACAGGTCGGTGGGCGCCTCCGTGCGGGGCGTTCTCGTAACGACCAGGTTGCCACGCTTTTCCGCATGTGGGTGCGCGATGCGCTCCGACGCGTCGGAGTTGAGGTCTTGGGTTTGGCCGATGCGCTTGTTGCCCAGGCCGATGCCCATATGGGTGTCATCATGCCCGGTAAGACCCACTTCCAGGCGGCGCAGCCGGTGCTCCTTTCCCACCAGCTGCTCGCCCACGTGCACCCCTTGCTGCGTGATATCGACCGACTCAAGGACCTTGACCGCCGCGCCGCCGTCTCCCCGTACGGCGGCGGTGCGCTGGCCGGTTCCACTCTTGATCTCGACCCTGAAGCCATCGCCGCAGAGCTTGGCTTCGCCGATGCCTCGGATAATTCCTTGGACGGAACGGCATCCCGAGATTTCGTCTCAGAATTCGCCTATGTACTGGCGCAGATTGCTGTTGACGTGTCCCGCCTAGCGGAAGAAATTATTGCCTGGTCGACCCCCGAATTCAGCTACGTGACATTGGCAGATGCGTGGTCTACGGGCAGCTCCATCATGCCGCAGAAGAAGAATCCCGATGTTGCGGAACTTGCACGCGGCAAGGCCGGACGCCTGATCGGCAACCTTTCCGGTTTGTTGGCGACCTTCAAAGCACTGCCGCTTGCCTATGACCGCGACCTGCAGGAAGACAAAGAACCAGTGTTCGATTCCGTCGCGCAACTGGAAATGACGCTGCCCGCAATGGCGGGTTTGGTGCGCACACTGGTCTTCCATGAGGATCGGATGCGTGAGCTTGCTCCCCGCGGCTTCACTCTGGCTACCGATATTGCTGAGTGGATGGTAAAGCAGGGCGTCCCGTTCCGACAGGCACATGAGGCCGCAGGCGGCTGTGTCCAGGTTGCGGAACAGCGAGGAGTAGAACTAGCAGACTTGACGGATGCAGAGTTTGCCTCCGTTGACCCCGCTCTTACCCCCGAGGTCCGCTCCGTTCTTACCATTGAGGGTTCAGTGGCGTCCCGCAAGACCCGTGGCGGTACTGCTGAGCCACGCGTACGCGAGCAGCTGGAGCGAGTGCGGGCGGCTATTGCTGCTGACGTTGCTTTCGTTGAATTACCCACCATCCCTGCCGAATAGCGTTCTCGAGAAAGCTCTGCAGAAGAGAAGGAAGTGCCATGGCCACTGAGATTGATCCCGCATTGCTCCAGATTTTGGCGTGCCCAGAGGACAAGGGGAGCGTGCTGTATGTTGCGGGTGAATGCATCTACAACCCGCGTCTCCACAAGGCGTATCCCATCCGTGATGGGATTCCCGTCATGCTGATGAACGAGGCTCGCCAGGTTTCCGATGCCGAGCATGAGCGGCTTATGAGTGTCGCCGTTGACCCACGGGCCTGAATGACATACCAACACGAGAAGTTTTACGTACGTCCACCACTACTAGGAGTTACTGGTCATGGATAACATCATTGATGAATTGACGTGGCGCGGGCTGATTCAGCAGTCCACCGATATCGACGAGATGCGCGACGCTATCAACGATGGACCGATCACCCTTTATTGTGGTTTCGACCCCACGGGTCCTAGTTTGCATGCCGGTCACCTTATTCCGTTGCTGCTTTTGCGACGTTTCCAGAAGGCGGGGCATCGGCCGATTGTGCTAGCGGGTGGTGCTACTGGCCTTATTGGTGATCCGCGTGACGTGGGCGAGCGGGTCATGAATTCAGAGGATACGGTTGCCGACTGGGCAGAACGTATCAAGAACCAGCTTGAGCGCTTCGTGACGTTTGATGATTCCGACACTGGTGCGATTGTCGAAAATAATATGCACTGGGTGGGGGAGTTGTCGGCTATCGACTTCCTGCGTGGTTTAGGAAAGAACTTTTCACTGAACACGATGTTGTCGCGTGAAACCGTCAAGCGGCGTCTCGAGACAGATGGCATTTCCTACACGGAATTCTCGTACATGATCCTGCAGGCAAATGACTTTGTAGAGCTTAACCGTCGCTACGGGTGTGTATTGCAGGTGGGTGGTTCTGATCAGTGGGGCAACATTGTCGCCGGTATTGACCTTAACCGCCGCGTCAATAATGCCAAGGTGCACGGCATTACGGTGCCATTGGTGACGAGCTCGGACGGTAAGAAGTTTGGTAAGTCCACAGGTGGCGGCTCACTCTGGCTCGATCCGGAGATGACGAGTCCCTACAAGTGGTACCAGTACTTTCTCAACACTAATGATGCAGACGTCATTAAGTACTTGCGCTGGTTTACCTTCCTCACGAAGGAGGAGCTAGACGAGTTAGCTGTCGAGGTTGAGGCGAACCCGGGTGCACGCAAGGCGCAGCGACGTCTGGCTGATGAGATGACGACCTTGGTCCATGGCGAAGCCGCAACTGAGGCTGTGAAAGCAGCAAGTGCAGCACTCTTTGGAAAGGGTGACCTGCAGACACTGGATGGGGCAACACTGGGAGCTGCGCTGCAAGAAGCGGGAGCGATCGACATTGATAAGGATATGAATGTCACGATTGTTGATCTGCTGATAGAGACAGGTTTGTGCTCGTCTAGGGGTGAAGCCCGCCGCACCATTAAGGAAGGCGGATGTTCTGTGAACAATGAGCGGATCAGTGACGAGTCATGGATTCCTGCCGGAGCAGACTTACTGCCGGGGAATTGGCTATTGGTGCGTCGCGGCAAGAAAAATATGCGAGGTGTTCATATCAAGTAGCGGTAGGCAGCGAAATAAGACGCTGTTGCGCTGATATGTATGAACCAAGAAAGACCCCATCCGAGGTAGTCGGGTGGGGTCTTTTTCTGTGTCTGAACAACGATTAATGAGGTTTGGAGCGAGAGGAATGTCAATTATTGACAATCTTTATCCATTTCTTTTGGAGGGTATCTCTAAAATATGCTGCTTTTTTGGTAAAAATGAGAATTAATCACATCATCAATAATAATGCTTTATGACTATATGGGATATGTTTTGCGAAGTGGGGAATCTGTTGAAAATCGGTACAAAACCGCCAAATTGTTCGGAAACCGGGTTTGAACAGCCGATTTGCTAAACGTTGGAACGGTGCGTAATCTTTAACAGGTCAGCGAGACGCGGACACCGACCCGCCGAGACAATCGGAATGGTGAACGAGGCTGGACGCGAAGCTGATTCTTACGGATACCTTTCCGTCTCGTACGAATCACCTCCACGGTGAGATACGAAAATTGCGGATCAGGATTTGACACTGATTCCGCTGAGGGGTAACTTAGAGAAGCGCTTTCCGCAGGGGCATAACGCCTGCATGTGGTGAGTGGGCATGTTGTTTGAGAACTCAACAGTGTACTGATTTTATTGAATGCCAA
>NZ_CAMXWW010000011.1:0-36705 GCF_947252745.1 uncultured Lawsonella sp.
TCAGGCTATCTACCAGGGATTTGCGAGAGTGCCCTCGGTGGGACTCGAACCCACATGTAAAACTCTTCTAACAGTATAAACGTAGCGAAAATAGAAGATTTGGCTACATTTTGGCTACACGAAAAAGTACACTTTTACGCCAAAACAAATGGAAGCTAGATAAGATTGAGTGCCCGAGCCCGCTCATCCATACGCCGGGCCACATCGTCTAAGTCATCGTCGAAAAGATCAGCGTAAACGTCCAGCGTCATTGCCGCGCTAGCATGTCCAAGCATCCGCTGTATCGCCTTCACATTTGCCCCTGACTGTACGGCAAGACTTGCTGCTGTGTGGCGTAGGTCATGCACGGTTATTCTAGGTACGCCTGATGTTTTGATTGCCCGCTGGAACCATCCGTCTACGGAAGGGGGTAGGGGAAGGTAGCCACCGTCGTCTCCTGGGAACAGCAGCGTGTTGTTTCCTGCGGCTGTAGCGAATTCTGGGAGTAGAAAACGGGGGATAGGTACTGTTCTTGATTGCCCGCTTTTGGGGGTGCCTACGTGGATTGTGCGGCTTACCCACACAGCATTCTTCGAGACGGTTATGCGGGCAGAGTCTACGTCTACATCTTCCCCGGTGAGTGCTATAGCTTCGCCCCACCGTAGCCCCACGTACCCCAGTAGGAGGATGAGGTTACGACGGTCCCCGCATTCGTCTGCTAGGGCGTGTAGTTGTGTGGCGGTGAGGTAGACGGATTTTTTGCGAGGTTTGGGTGGTGTTTTTATCCCTTTCGCGGGGTTCGATCCGATGATTCCGTCCTGTACCGCGTCGTCGAGTATTCCCGCCATTACGCCTAGCGTGCATCTCATTGATGATGCTGAGAGTGGCCCGCCTTTTTCGCTGGTGAGGCCTAGTATCCATGTTTTGAGTTCTGTGTGTTTGATTTCATTTATGGGGGTGTTTCCCCACGTTGGTTTGCAGCGTAGACGGTAGGCGACTTCTATTGGCTTGAATGTTGAGGGTTTCACTCTAGCGCGGGTATTTTCTAACCATTGGTCGCCTACCGTTGAGAACGTTGTGGCGCCTGTTTTTTGGGCTACCCATTGGCCGGTGAGGATGTCTGAGGTAAGCTTGGCCTCCCACGCTTTGGCGGCTGTTTTGGTAAGGAAGCCACGTTTCTGCGTGCGGGTGCCGTCGGGAGTAGCGAAAAGAACACGCCACCGGACACCCTTAGCTGTACTGTACTTTTGAACACTCATAGTAGTAAAAAGGTGGGCGGTATCGTGCCCGCCCACCATCAGCTTTTCAGCTAGTCCAAATCGTCAATATCTATTGAGCAGCTAGCAATAGTGAACTCTCCCTTAGACGTGTTTTCAGAGACCACTTTTCCATTCCATTTAGCGCGGCATGTCACATCACCACTCCCCGTATTCTGGGCAGACATGTTCGCCCCTATCAGGTCGTATTTGCTTTTTACCTGAATATCTTTTGCCCAGGGCGAAGTAGCGTCAGACTCTTGAGAAATGTTCATCCCCTTTGTTGTGTAGGTTACAGAGATAGCGGTTCCTCCGCTGGTTTCGGCTTCCCAGGTGAGCGTATTAGTCTCGCGTTTTTCGACTTTTGCAGAGGATGTTGTGCCGCTTTCTGCTGAGGTTTTGCCATCATCTTTACCGCTGCAACTACTGAAGCCCCAGATGGCGAGACCGACGACGATAATCAGCCCGATAATGATCTTGATTGCTCGCTTGCCTTGTGCTTTGTTTAGCTCATCTTGTTTTACTTCTTGCTTCCATTCAGGCATAGGGTCGGCATTGATGATTTGCTCTCGGATAGCCTCGATTGCTGCCATGTTTTCGGGGGTAGCGTTAGCCATAGAGTCACCGATGCGTAGCGGCTTAGGGAGGCTGTTTTGTTCTTTATTCCGGTAGACGAAGTTTACTTGTGTTAGGGGGGCTTTGCCTTTGCCGACTTTGCGGGTGTTTGGCGCCCAGGTGATGGATTCTAGAGCACCGTATGGTACGGTGAGCGGCTGCCCTTTCTTCGGGGTGAATGCGAGTCCGTCCGGGGTAGTGGTGGCGGTGTAATCGTTGGTGCTGAGTGTCGGCATGGGGCTTTCTTCCTTTAGGGGGCAGGGGTATTGTTGTTTCGATTCTCGCGCATTGTTTATTGTTGCGCGGGGTATTCCGCATTTTTCTTACATGGCCCCGGTTTGTTGCCGAGTCCGGCTGCATTGCGTGGTTTTCCACACCTCCAGCAGATGCAAGGTGACCTCCAGCTCATCCGCGATAGCGGGGGCGGAGTCGTAGAGTTCTTCTAGGTGGGCGTAGTCGCTGGGGTTGATCAATAGGCGGGCGGCGAAAATGTCGGCCTGGAGTTCCTGTCTGGCCTCCCACCATGTGGTTTGCGGTCTAGTGTGGCCGAGAACAGCGTGGCCGAGTTCATGGGCTAGGTTCACCCGCTTGTAGCAGTGCGGTTGCCGCGCTTCTAGGTAGATGGTGTTGAGTTCGGGGATGTAGAGGGCGTGCGGCCAGGTGGTGGGGAGATGACGCTCAATAACTTCTACGCCTTGGCTTTCTGCGTAGCGTTTAAGGCTCGTTGTGGTGTTCAGCGTACTCATCATTGGTGGGCTGGTTGGTGTCGTGTTGTGCGACGTAGTCGAGGTTTTCTAGGTCGGGGAGTGGGGCTAGGACATCAGTATGGCGCATGTGTGTAACATTCCCATCCACGCTGTGGAGCTTGCGCGACGTTGTTGCTCGGCGTGCTGCCGACTCTATTGCGTTTATCTCCGGCGCTAGGATCGCAGGGTTTAGCCTCCGTGCGAGTTCCAAAGAGAGCTCTCCCTCTGTCGCGGTATCTACGAGTTTCCCATCGGAGTCCTGGAACGACATGACTTCGTCGTATGCGAGGTAGCCAAGCTCTGTTAGTGCGTCTACCGGATTGACGCAGAGGCTTCTGCATACCGTGATGAGGTCATCTGCCGATAGCCCCTTAGTGATCCTGGTATTGACTGTAGTTCTGGAGACCCCAAGTATTTCTGCGATTTCCACAGCGGTAATACGCCGTTTTGTCATGGAGCTTAGCCATTCTTTGACGCTGCTTTTCTCGTCCATAACACACATCATAGTGTAAAGATTTCGATACATCAAGAGTGTGTTTTCCTGCACAATTGCGTTGAAAAGTAATTCTATTAGATGTGTATGCTTGCCACATTGTCATGATTAGATGTAATATCTTGTCAAAGAGCAAGGAAAGGAGCGTGAATAGATGTCTTTTCTTATCAGTTTAGATGAGCTAGACCGTGTTAAACGCGTTAATGGGCTACAGACGATCGTAGACCTATCGGAGGCAACCGCCATTTCTCGGCCGACCTGGACACGGGCAATAAAGACGCGTCGCCCAACACCTGACATTCTTAACGCTTTGGCAGATTTGGGAGCGCGCCCAAACAAGGTTTTGGTTCTCGACAGCCTTCAAGACATACGAGCCGCGTAAAGAAAAAACTCCCCAGCTGGAACTAGGGAGCCAAAAAGTAAGGAGTCTATCTAATGCAAGACATTAACGTTATCTCTCATTCTATGCTCGTCGATCGTGATGAGCAAGGTAATGCTTTCACTACCTCGCTGGTGATTGCTGACGGAACAGGCGTCCAGCACAAGAACGTCCTTGAAATGGTGAAGTCAAATATTGGCGACTTTGAGGAGTTCGGAGGGGTCGCGTTTCAAACGCGACCCTTTGAGACAGCAGGTGGAGTGCAAGAACGAAAAGTGGCGCTGCTTAATCGTGAGCAGGCTACCCTCCTCATGACATACATGCGGAATAACGATGTTGTCCGCGGGTTTAAGAAGCGTCTTGTGCGGGCTTTCTCTGAGATGGAGAAGCGGCTGTCTGCCCCGGCGTTGTCTGGGCCGGAGCTTGTGGCCCGGGCGTTGATTGAGGCTCAGAACATGTTGGAGGAGAAAGACCAGCAGATAAAAGAGCTTGCTCCGAGGGCGGGGGCGTGGGAGACGTTCTGCGGGTCTTCCGGTGATATGTCGGTGGCGGATGCTGCTAAAGCGCTGAACTCTCGTAGGGGTGTTGATACTGGCCGTGATCGCCTGTTTAAGAAGATGCAGGAGCTCGGCTGGACGACTCACTGCCACGGCTATTGGGAGCCTATGCAGTATGCGGTTGAGCGTGGCTACTTGGCGGTGAAAGTGAATATGCCGCAGTGGAAGCCTAATGGTGAGTCGTTTGTTCCGGCCCCTACGGTGCGGGTGACTCCGAAGGGGTTAGACCGTCTCGCTGAAAGTCTACCTACCCTGCGTGTGGGGGGTGCGGACAGTGAGCAGTGATTCTGCACCGTACGTGTACACCTATGATGGCCCCGCAAACCTAATCGTTGATGAGTTCGGCTACCAAATGTCGAAGGACACGGTAAAAAGGGCGACGCTGCGAGGCGAGCTGCGGGCGGTGAACCGTGATGAGTTCGGCCTGCATGGACCGATCACGATGTATGCGAAGAGTGATGTTCGCGAATGGTTTCTCGCCTATATGGGGGTGGAGTGATGGCGATGAGTGAAAACACTGGTCTTTTCTACGAGTTGACGGATGAGACTGTCGAGGTGTGCGGGCACATCCTGTATCGTATCCGCGCGTTGAAGGACATAAACGAGGATGTCCACGCGGGGGATTTGGGTGGTTTCGTGGAGTCCACGGAGAATCTTGACGCGTCTCATGGCGCGTGGGTGTTCGGTGATGCCTGCGTGTTCGGTGATGCCTGCGTGTTCGACCGCGCCAACGTGTGCGACTCCGCCTGGGTGTCGGGCAGCGCGTGCGTGTTCGACGACGCCTACGTGTACGGCGACGCGCGGGTGTACGGTGACGCCTACGTGTACGGCGACGCCAGGGTGGGGGGCGACACGTGGGTAGATGGGTGCGCCGAAGTCTGCGGGTCAGCCAGGATACTCGGCACCGACCACATAGGAGGAACTACACGTATCGACGGGGACGTCGAAGTCTGCGAGGAGGAATCATGACTGCTGCTGCTCTCGGGTTTCTTCTCATTATGGCTGTTGGGGGTGCCGTGTGTGGGGTCGCGGATCTTGTACAGGGCATCGTCGCCCGGCTGGTGTCTACATGTGTCACTGTGACGAAACAAGGTGGTGTGAGCACTAGTGAATATGTCGTGGCATGAGAACGCCAAGTGTGCTGGTAACACACATTTCTGCGAAGTGTTGGAGCGTATCGGGAATCGGTATCGCCGTCAGGCTATAGCTGAGGCCTGTAGGGGGTGTCCTGTGATGCGGGAGTGTGCACTGGATTGTTTTGAGTTTGATGAGGAGGGGGTTCCGCATGTTCGGGAAGCTTGTGTGCCGAGGGCTGGCGTGTGGATTACATCGGCTACGCGGCCGAGTTCCTTTACTCACCATTATTTGGCGATGGTGGCGGGGATTGATGCGTGATGTTCCTCGTTGGGTGTGGGAGGTCGAGGATGACCACCCGGATACGCCCGAGATTGATCTTTACGACTGGTACAAGGATTTGGAGTTCGAAGAATGATTATCAAAGATTCCGATCGTGAGACGCATTTGGAGCGTTGGCTTGAGATTCGCCGTGGGGGGCTGACGGCGACGGAAGCCGGTGCTATCGCTGCTGGTAAGAGGACTATTGGCGGTGTGTGGGCGGATAAGAAGTCTGGCAGGCGGGTTCCTTCTAATCCGTTTATGGAGTGGGGGAACATTATGGAACCGAGGATTCTGGATTGGCTCCGCATGGAGCTGGATAACCAAACGATTGTTGCTAATTCTCATATCGTGGCGTGGGATGAGGACCCGCGTTGTCTCGCCACCCCGGACGGTTTCACACATGGTGCTGTGGTGGAGTGCAAGACCACCGGGGCCGACTGGGACAGTCTGGTGGCTGCGGATCCGCTGCGTGCTGAGGATTTCCGCGAGCTGGGGATTCTGCACTACTTCTACCAGTGCCAATGGCAAATGATGACGTGTGATCTGGACGAGTGTTTTTTCGCGTGGAATGTCCGCGAGACTGCCCCGCTCGTTGAGCAGAAGGGCATGGCGTTCAGTATCGGTGGTGAGCCGGTTCGTGCCCTTAACCGAATCTTCATGTCAGGAGAGTTCCACTCCGTGCTGGTGGAGCGCGACGCAGGCGCTATTGAGAAGCTATTGCGGGTGCGTGACGACTTTTTCGCCTATGGGGAGTCTAGCGAGCCTTATATCTTGACTGAGGCTATTGATTTGGTACGTGAGTCTAACCGGCTGAAGGTGCAAGCGGAGATGCTGCGTAAGCGGGCGTTGGAGCTTGTTGAGCCGGTACTTGGGACGGGCGACCGCGTGTCTGGCGAGTGGGGGAGTGTTTCGTGTTCTGAGCGGCGGGTAAGCCGTCTTGATAGTAAAGCGCTGGCCGCTGATCTGCCGGACGTTTTCGACAAGTATTCTTCCGAGTCTGTGTCTACGCAGATTCGCTTCACCCTCAAGGAGGACTAATGCAGTTCAACCCTAACGACTATGCAACTGTCGATGAGCGGCATCGTGCAGCACGTAAAGATAACCCCACTATGGTGGTGGAAACGATCATGCTTAATTCGATCGATTGCCCTGCATCTGAGCCTATCCGCTGGGTATTCCACTGCAAGCTCTACAGGTCTCCGGAGGATCGAAAGAACGGTTTGCTGTGGTCTACTGGCACTGCCTGTGAGATAGATATGCAGGGAGGTGTGGCTAATAATGCTGCTGCCTGCGAGAATACGGAAACTTCAGCTCTTGGACGTGCCCTTGCTAATGCTGGCTATTCGGGTAATAAACGGGCTTCTCGTGAGGAGATGGAGAAGGTGCAGCGGCGTGAGGTGGCTGAGCGTGAGCTGCTGAAGCTGATTGCCGAGGCGGCTGATAAGGACGCTTTGACGAAGTTGTGGAACCTATCCGCTGGCAATGGGTTGGCACGCTCTGAGTCTGTTTCTGAGGCGTTTAAGCGGAGGGGGGAGGAGCTCAAAGCATGAGTGAGCTTGAGTACACGCCAGTAATTCTGGAGAAAAAACTGCGTGACACCCTGAACGAGATCATGCGCGCCCCCAAGATCTGTGAGCGTGCTCTTGCCGAGTATCGCGCTGCTGGCCGCGCCTATGACGAGAAATACCACACGGAGAAGGCGAATTTTCAAGGCACTATTCCTGATAAAGAGTCGCACGCTGTGCTGTCTTCGATGGCTGAGCGGGAGGCTATGGAGACTGCTGAGGTTGCCTATAAGTATGCGCGGGATCGTAAGAATGCGGTTGAGCTGTGTTTGGGCGGTTTGCAGTCGATTAGTCGAAGTGTGCAGCAGGCTTATAACGCTATTGGGATGGTGGAGCCGTGAGCGCTGAGTTTTCTCCGGAGGTGCGGGGCGCTGTTTTGGAGCGGTGTCAGGCGCGTTGCGAGCTGTGCGAGAAGTTTACTCCGTTTGGAGCGTTTCATCATCGTTTGCCACGGAAGATGGGGGGCACGTCTCGGAATATTGGGACGGTAGAAAACTGTCTTTATGTTTGTGTTTACTGCCATCACTATATCCATTCCCACCCGAGTGAGGCTTACCTAAAAGGTTGGCTACTTCGGGACACGGAAGAGAACGTTAGGGAGGTGTGCGAAGAATGAGCCTCAAAGCAATGCTGTGGGTTCTAGAAGATTGCCAGGTCACCGAGTCTGAACTGCGTGTTCTTCTCTTCGCCTTAGCTGATCGTGCGTGCGACGACGGTCGTTCTGCGTTTCCGTCGCAGTCGTGGCTTGCTGAGCGCTGTCATTGCTCTGTGCGTACTGTTCGCCGGCAGCTTTGCCGACTTGAGGAGATGGGAGTTATTTCTCGTGGCGACCAACGCCTCGTGGAGCATTTTCGGCCGGATCGTCGTCCGGTGGTTTGGGATGTGAATTTGTATGACCGGGCGGACACGTATGACCGGGCGGACACGTATGACCGGGCGGACACGTATGACCGGAACGACCGGACACCGGTGACCGAACGACCGGACACAGCTGTGTCCTACAAACCGTCCAATAAACCATCCATAGAACCGTCCATAGAGAGTAACCCTTACCCTTCTTCGGCAAGCGGAGAAGAACAAACCGACTCTCTCGACGTTGGCTTCAAGGAGTTCATGGACGCATACCCGATCAAGGATTGGCTGCCAAGGGCTCAACGCTCATACAAAAGCGCATTGAAGTTCATCACTCACGAAGAACTTCTTGAGCGTGTCGCAGAGCAGCGTGACTACATCGTTGAGTACCGCTACAAGGCTTATCTCTGGCTTCGACACGGCAAGTACATGAAATCTGCTAGCGAAATTCGCGACATTAACGCAGATGAGAATCAATGTTGTGCTGCTACCGACGGCAAAGTGCTGATGGAACAATCATCTAAGCGTCAATTGGACGATGAGTTCGAGAGGTTCTGGGCGCTGGTCGGCAGGAAGCGCGGTAAACAGCAGGCCCGCAAGAGCTTTGAGCAGCAACGACGCACCCACAGCATGGAGTTCATCTGCTCGCAGCTCATGAAAGCGCAGGCAGAGTGGATACGTACGGGGCGTGAGCCGGAGTACTGGCCGCACCCCTCAACGTGGCTTAACCAGCAGCTCGACGATGATTACGACACCACTTCGGTGCCTTCCCAGCGTGAGTTTTATGAGGCTCGGGTGCAGATGCTCCGCGAGCAGCATGTTCGGGAGAAAGCGCAGCTCAAAGCCGTTGCCGATGATGTGTCTATGCCTTCCATCACCTCCACCTGTGTTGAGGAGGATGACGAGGACGATGACGACGATGACTGGGATTGGGGCGCGTAGTCATGAGCTTGTTTATCGCCGCTAAAAGTGCTGTTGAGAAGGGTAAACGCCTGCGTGGTCAGCGTCTCTACGATGCGGATGAGCTGGTAGCGATTGCTGAAGCGTGGGAGGAAACGTTTCTGGGGGCTGGGTTGGATGCTCAGACGGTCGAAGAGTCGGTGAAGCTTCTTGCCGAGTCGGGCGAGACTATCACTGCGAGTGCGATCATCAAGGCGTCTAAGTCGCTCCGACCTGCTGAAACGATGTCTGCGAGTCGTGATACTGATGCGCAGGATCGCCGCTACTACCGAAGTGTGCTTGCGTGGGCTCAGCGTACTCAGCGGTGCCCTCGTATGTGGCCGAATTGGGATAAGCACATGGAGGATCATGCCCGTGAGCTGGGGGTTCTCCGGGAATGGGGCACTCCGCTGGTCTCGTGGGGGACGGCTGACACGTTCGAGGCGTGGGTGCCTCCGTGGGACGTTGATTCTGACGATTGGGAGGGGGTTAACCGGCGTTTCCGCGAAAAACTGGCTGAGAGCCAAAATAAGCAACCGAAAAATGATGGCTAGGCAATGACACCAGTATGGCTATGTTGGATGCTTAGCGTTGAAAATAGGCCGCAATACGGCCACATACTGAAAGGACACAGCAATGACAATTCCACGAATCGCCGGAATCTTCCGTTTGACCCGCGATCCAGAACTCCACTTCACCCAGTCCGGGAAGGCCGTGGCGACGCTCGGACTCGCCGCCTCCGACAGCAAATCAGACGGCCAAGGTGGCTGGCAAAACATAGCAACACTGTTTATTGACGCGAATCTGTGGGGGCAGCAAGCTGAGTACATCAACGACACCTGCCGAAAAGGAGATGAACTCTTCATATCAGGCACCCCATACACGGAACAGTGGAAAGCGAAGGATGGCTCCAATCGCTCCGCTATCCGCATGAAGGCCTTCACTGTGAAGCCAATCATGCACAAACAGAACACTGGCGATAGCTCGCAAAACCAGCAGAGCAACGACGTGTGGGGCAGTCAACCCTCCCAAGACTTCGGCAGCCTCGATCAACCCCCCTTCTAAGGAGAAACCATGACCGCTACAGAGAGCATTGGAGGGGAGCTTTGACTATGAATAACGCACCCCTGGACATCCAGGCTCTTGAACTGACGTTGACCAAGCTGGCGTGGGTAAAACAAACCGACAGTGACAACCAGCACATGTCGCTGTGGGTCCCGTCCCCCACAGCGAAACTCAAACCAACGGTTATTCGAGAAGCGGCTGGAGTCTTCCTCCCCAACAATCCCGAGGCGCCCGACTTTCAGCGAATCATCCACCGGGCACTTACTGAGTTGGTGGACCTCAGCGCCGTCAATGTCGTCGAAGAATTGTCGACCACGCAGCGACACCTCAAGGAGCTTGCAGAGCAACGACGTGTGGGGCAGTCAGCCCCTCCCAAGACTTCGGCAGCCTCGATCAACCACCCTTCTAAGGAACCATCATGACCACCACAGAAAACCTCGGAAGCTGCTACATCCTCTCCGGAAAAGTGGACGGGCAAAGAGCAAGCGTCTGCCTCCTCGAACCGCCTGACACCGTAACAACTGTGGCACGGGAGATTACTATCCGCGCTAACCTCGTCCGCCAGTACGCAGCAGACCTATGCGTCCTCCAACAGCGCCTCAAGGAGATTACAGAGCAATGAAAGTCAAAGTTACTGCTATCGACCGTCACTGTGGCCATGATGTCGTGTATGCGTCTGTAGGCGGGCGAACAATCAGCATTGATGTTCCTTACGGCTACCAGTGTAAAAACTCGCTCCTGGATAAGCGCGCAGCATTCCAGCGCGAAGTTCGGTACTACCAGGATGGACTCCAGGTTATTTGCCTCCTCCTCGAACAGTTGGAGGTGGCGGAATGACCGTCATAATCGACTACCGGCACAGTGATAAACGGTGGGACGTTATCGGCGGCTACGTGGATAAACAGCGCGCCTCCGTCGCCGTTGAGCCCGGGAACGCAGCTAATATGCCGTGGGCGCTACGAGGAAAAATCAACCAACTCGACCGGATGATCAACGATTTTACGAATCAGAAAGCGCTACTCCAGTGCCGATTGAGCGAGCTAGGAGAACCACTTGGTAACGAATGAGCTACTCAAGAAACAGCCGATCGGCACGCGGCTCATGAACAGCACCTGCCCCGGCTTCAAGAAATGCGCGGACGGCGCCTGGTACCCCATCAAAAAGTGGCGGCACTACCCGATGGACTCCGACGACATCGACCAATTCACACAATCAGACTTCGACTACCAGGAGGTCAACTATGAGCGATAAAGAAGTTCCATACGGAAGCACCGACTGGTACGTATCGGCATACGGTGACACAAACAGTAAATATTGTCTTCTTGATGATCTAAAAATGCTTTTATTCGCATTACACAGAGTCATGAGAGACGTATATCTGTACGAGAACGATGTTGTTTCTTGCGGTATACAAATCGGAGCATTGAACAAATCTCTCGATAATGCTGCTACTAACACACTGATAGCTTTAGAAAATGTTTCTGAGGCCGTCGGAGGCGAGGACTAGCCGTGCCGCACCCGAACAAGGCTAAGGGTGATAGGGCTGAGCGTGCCGTCCTCGCTGTGCTGAAACAGTTTGACAATGACGCCCGCCGTACCCGCCCCGGCAGACGAGAAGACGAGGGCGACATCCACGCCCTCAACACCACCTGGCAAGTAAAAGACGTTGCACGCCCCCCTCTGGCGCGATTGGCTCACACAACTAACCCAGCAAGTCGAGCGTTCCCCCTACCAGCACGGCATCCTCATCTGGAAACTACGCGGGTATGGCGGGAAACCTGCCAAATGGCTCGCAATCATGGAACTCGAACATATGTGCGAACTCCTGGAGGAGAAAAACCAATGATCAAGAACATCGACGCCTACCACACGGTCATGGACTACCTGACAGAAAACGACACCTGGAGAGACGAGGAAGTCCCCGGCAATCTCCGCGACGAGCGCCTAGCCCACTCCAGCGAGGCAACCTGGGTATGGGGCGAAAACAACACACTCGAATCAGCAGCCACACAGCTAAGCACAATGGAGAAGAACTACGGGACATACGCTAACTTCGTCGCCGTCGAACACGACGACACCTGGCTAGCTGTCTCCACTCTCGAAACCTCAGCAATGTGCATCTCCACAATTTACCAGTACGTGGAGCGTGAGGAGGAGTGGTGGAAGGAGCGCGAAGTCTATGTCAAGGAGCGCGCAGCCTATGTCAAGGAGATCGAATCACTTCGTGAGCAGATCCGCGAGCTTAAGGAAAAGGGGCTGTGATGCTGCTATCAGACACTGATATAGAGGACTTCATCGACGCCGGAGAGATCAACATAACCCCCTACAACCGTAGCCTCCTCCAGCCGTCTAGTATCGACGTGAGACTTGGACTACAGTTCCGTATCTTCAACTCCCATCGATACACCCACATCGACCCCGCACAGCAGCAAGACGAGCTCACCGCACTTGTAGAACTATCATCATTCGGGTGCTTCATCCTGCACCCCGGAGAGTTCGCCCTAGCCTCCACAAAAGAGACAATCACACTCCCAGATACCGTTGCAGCACGCCTAGAGGGGAAAAGCTCGTTGGGGCGCCTCGGACTGATGACACACTCCACAGCCGGCTTCATCGACCCCGGCTTCACGGGACAAATCACCCTGGAACTCTCCAACGTGTCCAACCTCCCCATCAAACTCTACCCAGGAATGAGGATAGGTCAGGTGTGCTTCTTCGAACTGCGCAGCCCCGCAGCACACCCCTACGGCGACGAGTGCCTTTCCTCCAAGTATCAGAATCAGCGTGGCCCTACCCCGTCGCAAGCGTGGCGTAACTTTCGCACAAGCAACTACGGCTACGTTATCCCCGAGTAGGAGACAATCATGCCTGAGGATTACTACCTGGATAGACAGCAGAGAGAGTACCTACTCAAAGACCTGGCTACCATCCTGGCGCATACCAAAGATTTGAATAATGTGCTGACCCGGCAGACCAGATACCACGGTCAAGGGCGGCACAGTGCCGAAAGCCCCCTCCCCTTCAGCGTGAGAGCAAGCGATCTACAGCATGAGCTAGCTATAGCCCTACCAGACATCTGCGAAACACTCGGCTACACCACACCGTTTGCCCACACCATAGCCATCGTTGATTGCCTCACATGGCTCAGTCGTAACCACATGAAAATGGCAGCCTACGAAGACGCGGAGAAACTCGCCGACGATATAGCACAGTGGGCACGCCACATCGTCGCCATCGTCGATAGGCCGAAGTACCCAAACTGCATAGGAGTATGCCCAGAGTGCGGAGAATCAATCTACAGCTACCATGATCGCGGAGAAATAACCTGCACATGCGGTGCCATATTAGACATTGCAATCATTAAAGCAATGTGTATTGAGTCTCTCGAACGAAAGTGCTTTACCAGAGAAGTAATCCGTGGATACCTCACAGATCGAGGGATACCAGATCGGACTCAGCGTCAATGGCTCCAGGAAATACAACCTCTCAACTATGAGGGCAAAAACTATTGGAATATGTATGAGATTACTGACCGCGTAGATGCATGGATTAGGAGTAAAAAAGCACGTAAAAGTGCATAAACACACACCTATTGCCGCTTAATATGGTAGGCTAAAGCCGTAAGGCGGAAGTGAACAAAACCGCCGCCACCAACTCCAGAGAAGAAACCCCCAAGGGAGAAATCCCGCGGGGGTTTACTCATACCCACAACCACCACAGGCAAAACAGATGGGAAAACGACCCAACACCCGCCGAATGCAAACAATCAGAAAACAATACAAGCACCAATGCCAGCAAACCAACACACCATGCTGGCTATGCGGACAACCCATCAACTACAACCTCCCACCCACACACCAACAATCATTCACCATCGACCACATGCTCCCCTACAGCACCCACCCCCACCTACTCGAAGACCCCACCAACTTCCGCCCAGCACACCGAAGCTGCAACATCCAACGATCCAACAAAACACCAACAAGCCTCGGAACAAACAGCCGCACATGGTAACCACACACCACCAACACAACACACAAAACAGGAGGGGCCCCAAAATCACCAAAACCCCATAAACGGCCCCATTCGCGCCGGTTAGCTGTTCTTTACCCCCGTGGTGGTAGGGGGGTTGTTTTTTGTGGTGTTGGTGTGTGGGGTTGTGGGGTTTAGTGTGTATCTATTTTCGTTTGTGTAGGAGTTTTGATGTCTGCCGAGAGTAGTGTTTTGGGGCAGTTTGAGGCTGCTGTGGCTGCTGCTGATTGGCTGTGTGAGTCTGATTTAGCGGCTGTTGAGTTGTGCCGTGTGTATGCGCGTTTGTTGGATGAAGATCCGGGTGGGAAGGTGTCTTATGTTGGGGGTTTGTTTTTGTCGGGGTTGAAGTCGCTTGGTTTGACTCTTGATTCTCGTTCTGCGCTTGTTCCTGATCGTCGTGTTGAGGTTCGGGATGAGTTGGCGGAGATGAGGGCGCGCCGTGCGTGATGATGTGGTGGGGTCTGAGGAGCCACGTCTGTTCCCTGCCCCGTTGCGTGAGCTGACTCCTGAAACGTCGTTGGGGTTTGAGTGCTGCGATTTCTTGGAGAATATTTGCGGCTGGTCGCTGCTCCCCTGGCAGCGTTGGCTGTATATCCATGCGCTGGAACTTCTCCCGGGTGGTAACCGCTACCGGTTTCAGACTCTTGTTATTTTGGTTGCCCGGCAGAACGGCAAAACAAAGTGGCTTATTGGTCTCGCTCTGTGGCGCCTGTTCATGGATGGGGCTATTGGTGTGACGTCTACTGCCCACACGTTGGAGTACGCGGAGAACACTCTTGCTGAGGGTGTGGATGAGATTGAGGCTGTTCCTGCTCTGCGCCGGGAGTTGCGCCAGTATATGCGGACGAACGGTAAGCGGAAGGTGTTTCTGAACCCTATTAGGCCTGGCTCTTCTGTGAAGGAGGAGCGGGAGGAGCGGGTGTGGGATGTGCAGTCCGCTAACCGCGGCGGTGGCCGTTCTTTGACGCGTGATCTTGTGATCATCGACGAGTTGCGGCAGCATCAGTCTTTCGAGGCGTATGACGCTATTACTCCGGCTACTACTGCTCGTCCGCGCGGGCAGATTGTGTGTACGTCGAATGCGGGGGATAAGTATTCTGTGGTGCTTCGGCAGTTGCGGAAACAGGGCATTGATGCGATTAACACGAATGATCGGGAGTCGTCGTTGGCGTTGTTTGAGTGGTCTGTCCCTGATGCTGCTGATCCTGCTGACGAGTCGTTGTGGGGGCTGGCTAATCCGTCGTTGGGACACACAATTGAGTTGCGTACGCTTAGGGGTAGTTTTTCTTCTTCTACTGTTGAGGGGTTTAAGACTGAGCATCTATGCCAGTGGGTGGAAGCTGTCGAGCATGGCGTGTTCCCGGAGGGGGCGTGGGAGCGGTCGTTAGATGATGGCTGCGAGCCTGCCCCTGGAGCCAGGGTGGCTGTGGGGTGCGATATGTCGTACGACCGATCGAAGTTGTATGTGGCGGTCGCGTATGAGACTGAGGACGGGAAGATTGGGGTCGAGGTGGTGGCACAGCGTGCTGGGTCACGTTGGCTGCCTCAGTGGCTTCTATCGCCTGAGCGTGGCTGGTTTCCGGGGCAGATTGCTTTGCAGGGGCGTGGGGCACCGGTGAGCGTTGTAGCGGATGATTTGCAGGAGTGCGGTATCGATGTGGTGGCGTGGCAGTCTAGCGAGCTCTCTAAGGGGTGCTCTCTGTTCTATGACCTTGTAGCTGCCGGTGAGGTTAAGCATCGTTCCCAGCCTGTTTTGGACGCTGCCGCTAGTGTTGCCCGCGTGAAGCCTGTTGGCGATGCGTGGGTGTGGGATCGGAAGAATACTCCGGTTGATGTTGCCCCACTGGTAGCGGCTAATGCTGCTGTGTGGCTGTTAGGTAGGCCTAAGCCTGAAGTTTTTGTTTCTGCGTACGAAGATAGTGGAGTGGTGATGTGCTGATGGGCGTTCTGTCTTTTCTGGGTTTACGCCCGCCGAAAGTCCCCTCGTTTGATGTTGTTGTCCAGCCTGTCCTTGATTTTGCGCAGGGCGAGGTTATGGGGATGTCTGTTGAGCGATTCTGGAAAGAGCAACCGTATCTTCGGATGGTTGTTGGTTTTCTTTCCCGCTCTGTGGCTTCTGTGTCTATCCATGTTTTGGAGCGTGCCGATGATGGTTCGCGTATCCGGCTCCGTGATACTGAGCTGGCGCGGATGGTGAAGGAGCCGAACAGTGCCGAAACGATGTACGAGTTGATGAATGGCACTGTTGCCGATCTCGCGCTTTATGATGAGGCCCTGCTGGTCGTGCTTCCTACGGGGCGGGGCGTTGATGCACGCTGGGAGATGTACCGTGTCCCTCCGTCGTGGCTACAGTCAAAAGTGGTGTCGAATGATAACCCGTTTAAGATTGATGCGTTTCTGATTCAGCGTCCTGGGATGGGGCAGCCTGTCGAGGTGAAGGCTGAGAACGCTGTTTACTTGCACGGCTGGAATCCTATTAATCCGTTGACGGGGGATTCTCCTGTTAATGCGCTTCGGAAGATTCTATGGGAGCAGATTCAGGCTAGCGTGTATAGAACCCAGATTTGGACGAATAACCCAAGGTTGAATGCTTACATTAGCCGTCCTGCTGGCGCTACATGGACGAATGAGCAGAAGGAGCGTTTCGCCGCATCGTTTAAGAGCGCCTACACGGGGAGGGGCGCGGAAGCTGGCGGTGTCCCTGTCCTTGAAGATGGGATGAAGCTGGAGAAGATGGGGTTCTCCAGTCATGAGGAAGAGTTCGTGGAGGCCTCAAAGCTGGCGTTACAGACTGTTGCGGCCGTCTACCATGTCAACCCCACGATGCTAGGGCAGAACGACGGTGCTAATTACTCCAACGTCCGAGAGTTTCGGCGGATGCTGTATGGGGATACGTTGGCACCGATTCTGAAACAGATTGAGTCGAAACTCAATCAGGTTGTTGTTCCTCTCGTTGCCCCTGGCGGCGATGTGTATGTGGAGTTCAATCTTCAGGAGAAGTTGCGTGGTTCGTTTGAGGAGCAGGCGCGTGTTCTCCAGTCTGCTGTCGGTCGCCCGTTTATGACGGTTAACGAGGCTCGGTCTTTGCAGAACCTTCCGAATATTGATAACGGCGATGAACTATACATCCCATTGAACATGGGTACAGCTGATGATTTTGCACCTACAGATGAAGGAGTGAGCGATGCGGTCTAAATGCTGGCAAGCAAAGATTAAACAGGCCGGTGTTGATGACCGGCTCGACGATGGGGAGATTCTGGCGTACGCCTCTATCTTCGGCAATGTTGACTCGTATGGCGATGTTGTGGTGAAGGGTGCGTTCGAGCGCACTCTGGAGCAGTGGAAATCGTCGGGAGATTATATTCCCCTTTTGTGGGGGCATGATATGGATGACCCTATGTCTAACATCGGTTGGGTTACCGAGGCGAAGGAAGATGAGCGTGGGCTTCTTGTTCGTGCTCGTTTTGATTTAGAGGATAATCCGAAAGCTCGCCAGGTGTACAAGCTGTGTAAGGGTCGTCGAGTCCGTGACCTTTCATTCGCGTTCAATGTTGTGGATTATGAGCGTGACGGTGATGTGACTCAGCTTAAGGATTTGGAGCTGTACGAGGTGTCTATCGTGACGGTGGGGGCTAATCCGGAGACGGAGATTATTGCTGTGAAGAATCGTGCTGTTGCTGCTGTTAAGGCTGCTGGTGATCTTTCTGAGCAGCGTCTACAAGACTTGCGTGAGGAGCTCATGGAGGCCGTCGAGGCTATTGATGGGTATCTTGCGCCGCCCGAGGTGCCGGGCGATACCCCGGACGGGGATGTACCAGACGACGAGAAGCGTGCCAATGTGGAGCGTCCGTCGCTAGAGGATGATGATCCTGCTAGTAAGGCCAGCGCAAACACCCTCGTGCCTTCCGTTGGTCTCTATGCGGCGTTGCGACTCGCCGCACTGAAGAACTGAAAGGAGTATCCGCATGGATATTAAAGAGATGTTCGAGGCCAAGCTAAAGGAGGCCTCCGAGCTGGAAGAAAAGGGCTTGAACTCTACCGAGGAGATCGAGGCCTTTAATACTGTTTGTGCTGAGGCTGAGGGCCTCAAGAAGGATATGGAGAAGCGTGCCAGCGGGCAGGCTCTCCTGAAAGGATTAACTGTGCCTATGGAAAAGGAAGCTGCCGTTCAGGCTAAGAGCCTTGGCGAGTTCGCCGTGGATGCGGTGAAGGACCAGCTGGCAGAACTGAAGGATGGGCGCGTTCTGTACGCTCCCGAGTTTAAGGCCAACGAGATCTTGACGAGTTCCGAGTTGCAGCCGTTCGCTACACAGTATGATTCCAACCTGGTTATCGGCAAGCGTGAGCGCCCGGTTGTGGCTGATCTTCTGTCCGCCTCCACTATCGCTGGTGCTGCTATCAGCTACCTGGTAGAGGGTGCTAAGACTGGCGACTTCGGTTGGGTCGCTGAGGGTGCTGCTAAGCCTCAGCTGGGTTTTGCTACCCCTAAGCCTGTTACCGAGTCTCTGGCTAAGCTGGCTGGCTGGATTAAGGTGTCTGAGGAGTTCCGCACTGACTACCCCGGTCTTATGGATGAGATTAATAATCGTCTTGTCTATGAGTTGATGGTTGCCGAAGAGAAGGAACTTCTTGCTGGTACCGGCGCTGCTGGTGGTATTAAGGGTCTTCTGAACCGTGAGGGTGTGCAGACTCTTGCCGCTACTAAGAAGGCTGAGAATGCTGATGTGGTCTACAAGGCTACTACCGCTATTTCTACTGCTACTGATCTTGTTGCTGACGGTATTGTGCTGAACCCTGCTGACTATGAGGCGTTCCGCTTGTCCAAGGACGCTAATAATCAGTACTACGGTGGTGGTTTCTTCACTGGTGCCTACGGTATTGACGGTGTTGTGTCTCAGCCTAATCTGTGGGGTCTTAAGACCATCATTACCCCGGCTATCGCTAAGGGTACTGCTCTGGTCGGTTCCTTCCGTATGGGCGGCACTGTGTACCGTAAGGGCGGCGTGTCTGTGGCGTTCGACACTGCTGGGGATGACTTCCTTCACAATATGATGACTGTTCGGGCTGAAGAACGTATTGCTCTTGCTGTCCGTGTCCCGCAGGCGTTCGCTAAGGTTACTCTTTCGGATGCGGCTGGTGCATAAATGATGAAAGAGTACACGGTGTGGATTGCCGGTCTTCCCCATACGATGCAGTATGAGGAAGAGACAGCTAAGGCACTCGGGTTAGAGCTTGCTCCAGCTAAGGCAGCCCCGAAGCCACAGAACCGCGCCCGTACAGCACGTAATAAGGCGGTAAAGGGCAGTGGAGCCTAAAAACATTTCGCCGCGTCTCGCTAACGGTGGTGATGCCGCTGATGCGTGTATCGCTGCCGCACGCTCGTTCGTGGAACAGTACTGTGGCTGGCATATCGCGCCGGTGCGTGAGGATACGGTTCTTCTTGACGGTAACGGCCTGAAGATTCTTCAGCTTCCTTCACTGCATGTTCTCAGTGTCGCCACTGTTGAGGTTGACGGAGAGCTTCTTCCTGAAAACCAGTACACCTGGTCGGCGAAGGGGCTTCTTCGTCTCCGGCATGGCGTGTGGCCGCGTGAGTTTCGCAGTGTGGAAGTGCGGTTCACGCACGGTTTCGAGGACTGCCCCGCCATTGATTCTGTCGTGGCGACTCTGGCAGAGCGTGCTCTTATGACGCCTGCTGGGATTTCGTCTATGACGGTGGGCGGACGGTCTGAAAGCTATGGGCGTGGTGCTGGTGCCGGTATCGCGGCCACAGGGCAGGAATACTCTATTCTTGACCCTTACCGGCTCCCACTGGAGGCCTAATGTTTTACGCAACTCACATTGAGATCATTAGGCCTGCTAAGCAAGACGCAGGCCGCTACGGATACGGCACTGGGACTGATGAATACTCCTACGATCCTGCTGAGGGCGCAGAAGTTATCCCGGTGCCGCATCCGGTGGAGCTGCAACCAACAACGAGTGTTGAGGCGGAGTCTAACGGTGCACGCGTGCTAAGCATTAGCGGGTATACGTTATTCACTCAGCCTGGCGTGGATATTGATCTTCGCCCCCGCGACCGTGTACGCGCTAACGGGCTGCTCTTGGATGTCGATGGCGAGGTTAGGCGTTGGCCTGGCCTTAATGGCGTGGACCACGTCGAGTGCCACCTGGAGGTGCACAGTGGGTAGACACGCTGTTATTGATGGTGACGAGCTGTTCCAGGAGGTTATGCAGCTCGACCAGGTACGCCGAGGTGTTGATCTTCAGGCGGCGAAGGTGGAGGAGAAGGCTATCCGCTATACCGCTGCCGCTGGAGGCACTGCCCACTTTTCGTCTGAGTCCTATACGCTTCCTAATGGCCGCTACGGGGTACGCATTACCTCTGATAGCGCGGAGGAAGAGTATGGGTCGGAGGGCGCTAAGCGTATCCGTGCTCTGCGCCGGGCGGTGAGGGAGGTTAAGCGATGAAACACTACGATATGCTGGCTAGTCTCATCCAGTATTTGATCGAGAAACTGCCGGGTGTGTGGATCGGTAATGGACTTCCTCCGGATGCTGATCTCGCTAAGCATCAGCCGTGCGTAGTGGTGGACGATCTGCCTTCCGCCCCAATGCGGGCATGGCAGGGTGACGTGCTCTCTGCTGAGTTCAACGCCGATATTGAGGTTGTTGGGTTCAACAGGGCTTCCTCCTATGATCTCGCTGTTGAGGTGCAGAAGGTGCTGGATGCTGCTGTTGATGACCCGTCAGCACCGTTCATGTCTGCTAATTGTGGTTTCTTCTCTACTCGCCCGGATAAGAATCCTCGTGTGCGTTGCGTTGGGGCTGAGGCGAGCGTTATGTTCCGCTGATCCGCTTCTTTCGTAACTTTGTTCGAACAATCAAAACCGCCACTAGCTGGCGGTTTTTTCATGAAAGGAAATAGCCCAATGGCTGAAACTCCCTATCATCGCGTAGGCCTCAGCGCCGACGCTATCCGTATGGGTATCACTGGTGGTATCCGTATTCAGAACGATATGTCTAAGCCGATCGTTGATGGGTTCGCCGCCTACGATGACGCTATCCAGAAGCCCCTCGGCTACATCACCAAGGACGGTGTAGAGGTTGGCCGTGAGGAAGATAAGGCTGAGATTGAGGCCTGGCAGGAACTTAACCCTGTCCGTGTCGAGATCACCAAGAGCCAGGTTACCGTGAAGGCAACCCTGCTCCAGTCTGACCTCCAGACCAACTCCCTGTTCTACGGTGTCGACCCGTCGGCAATGACGACTAACGCCGATGGTTCTGTAACCATCACTGAGCAGGGGCACCCTGAGCTGAAGAACAGCGTCCTGTATCTCGATGTGGTCGACAAGGACAAGGCCCGCCGTATTGTACTGGCTAATGCCCGTATCACTGAGCGTGGCTCTATGAAGTACACCACCGAGGATGCTGTGGTGTACGAGGTTACCTGGACTGCGTTCCCTGGCAAGGACGGCTGGTCGGTCAAGACGACCTTCAAGGAAGGCTGGAAGGCAGAAACTACAGCTACTCCTGGCGCTACCAGCTAGCACACATGATCGTGGATGGGGCGGGAGACTGGCAGGCTCTCCCACCCTTTCCACACCTTATCTTTGAGTCCTGCCACACCACCATTTCTGTACCTCTCACATAGGAGAAAGCACTATGCCTGCTATCGATCTTGATGCTCTTCTTGCCCAGAAGAAGGAAGCTAACGGCGGTGTCGCGCCCGATCGTGTGGCCTTCACTTTCGAGGGCAAAACGTTTACTTTTCTTGACCCCTCTCTTGCCGACGATAAGACCTTGAAGGCCTTCGAAAACATTGGCAGTAACCCTGTTGACATTGCGAAAACCTATATGGGGTCTGACGAGTACAAGCGGTTCTGCGACGCTGGCGGCCGTGCCGCATATTTCCTCCTAGTGTTCAACGAGTTTGCACAGCGGACTACTGAAATGTTTGAGGGAAAAGACTAACTATCGTCGGCCTAGTGGGGGGGTTCGGCGGCGCTGAGGCCTGCGAGGCTACCCTCATGCAGGTGTACGGGGTGGATTACATGCGGGAGTTTTGGCTAGGGAATATTACCCTACGGAAGCTTCGTGTGCTGCTCCAGAATGTGCCTGCCGGCACCCCCTCCACGAAGGTTGATGGTCATCTTTGGGACGATAAGGACAATGTTCTCTTTCGTATTCTTGGCCTTCTGCATGTTATCGCCGGCGAGTTTCCTGGCGTGAAGGAGAAGGACCTACGGAAGGCGATTGAGGCGCTCCCGTCGTATCCCTGGTCTGAAGAGTCCCGCAATGTTACCCATTATGGGGATTTGGGCGGGGCTTCTGTTGAAAATGTTCTTACCTATGTTGAGTCTCTCGGAGGATAAAATATGCAAAATGGCATTTATGTGCCGGTTCTAGCCTCAGTCAGGGGACTCGTTACACAGGTTAAGCGGGAGGCGGAGAAGGCCGGCCAGGCGGGCGGTAAGGCCATGGCAGCAAAGTTTGGTGCTGCTGGTCGTGCCGCGGGTGAAGCTGCCGCGGCTGGCATCTCCGCTTCCTCACGGAAGATTGAGCGGGCGGCTAAGGCGGCTGCCGATGCGCGCGATCGTCAGGCTAAGGCGGCGGGTAATGTTCGTCTTGCTGAAGCGAAGCTGAAGAAGGTTCTGGACGATTCTTCTTCTACTACTGTGCAGCGTGTGCGGGCTGAGGAGCGTTTGGCTGCTGCGAAGAGGCGGGCTGCTGATACTTCTGAGGATCTTAAACGGCGTGAGGCCGATCTCGCTTCTGTGCGTGCTGGTGGGGAGCGTACCGCTAACGCTGTTATCGTTGCTGACGCTCGTGTTGCTAACGCAAGGTCGGCTGCTGCTAACGCCGCCGGGCAGGTGCGTATTGCTGAGACGCAGTTAGCGGAGGCTAAGCGTGCGTCTATGCGTGCTTCTAACCAGGTTACGCGTGTTGAAGGACTGTTGAAGGCTGCCCGCGCTGACGGCAAAACAGGTATTGTCGCCAAACTTGAGCGTGATCTTACGTCGGCGCGCAACCAGTCGGCCAAGGCTACTGAACGGTCTGTTAAGGCCGCTAATGATCTCGCTATTGCCCGCGCAAGGGTAAAAACTGCCGATATTAACGCGGAGGTGGCGGAGGGGGCACATGGGGCTGCTCTAGCCGCGTCGGGGGCTGCCGCCGGTAAGGCCGCGCAGAAGAATGCTGTATTCGGTAAGAGTCTTAAGGGGGTTGCGGCGTCGGCTGCTCTGACTGCCCGGTCTCTGGCGGGTGGTCTCGGTTTTGCCGGTGTGGGTATGGCGCTTAAAGGTGTCGTGCAGGCCGGTATGGAGTTTGAGACGAATCTTAATACTATGCAGGCGGTATCGGGGGCTACTGCGTCACAGATGCGGAACGTGAAACAGGCCGCCCGTGAACTCGGTACTGATTCGTCGTTTGTTTCCACCTCTGCTGCCGATGCTGCTCTGGCCATGACTGAGTTAGCTAAAGCTGGCATGAATGCTGATCAGTCGATGGCTGCCGCCCGTGGCACGTTGCAGCTGGCGGAGGCCGCCCAGATTTCCGGTGCTGAGGCCGCAACGATTCAGGCTAACGCTCTTAACGCATTCGGCTTGGAAGCGTCACAGGCCGGCTATGTCTCCGATGTCCTGGCGAATGCCGCTAATAAGTCGTCTGCGGAGATGAAGGACATTGCCGACGGTATGCAGCAGACCGCAGCTGTCGCGAGAAGCTACGGCGTTAGCATCGATGATACGGCTGCTGCTCTGGCTGTTCTCGCCAATAATGGTATTAAGGGCAGTGACGCCGGTACGCTCATGAAGCGTACATTGCAGCAGTTAGCGAACCCTTCTAAGCAAGTGCAGGGTGCGCTGAAAGAGCTTGGTGTTGAAGCTTTCGACGCTCAGGGCAACTTTAAGGGCATGGCCTATGTGATGGGGGCTTTGCAGGACGCTTCCAAGAGTATGAGCCGTGAAGCCTATGTAACGGCAACGAATGTGGCGTTCGGTTCTGACGCTGCCCGTTTCGCCGGTATCGCCGCGAAGGAGGGCGCCGAGGGCTTTATTACGATGCAGAAGGGCATCAATCAGGCTGGCGCTGCCGCTAAGCTTGCGAAGTCGCGTGCTAAGGGTCTTCCTGGCGCATGGTCGCAGGTGAAGAACGCTGTCGAGGACTTTGGTCTTGTGGTCTATGATGCGGTGGATAAGCCGCTCACCTATGCGGCTAAGGCCGCTACATGGGTGGTTGAGAAGGTTACTGTGGGGCTCGCTTCCCTGCGTAACCCTGTAGATACGTTTAATAAATCGTCTGCCGGCATGAAGGCTGCCCTCATCGGCCTGTCTGCTGTTGCTATCCCGATTTTCACGAAGCTCACGCTCAAGGCTACCTGGTGGGGTCTAAAGACGTTTGCTGCTGGTGCGAAGGCTGCTGCTGGCTGGGTTGCCGCCAAGGGCGCTGCGATTAAGTCTGCTGCTGTGCAGATAGCACAGTTTGGGCGTGTTGTGAAAATGGCGGCATGGGCTACCCTGCAAATTATTAAGCGCATGACAGTGTGGGCTGTTCAGTCGCTAGTCCAAGGGGCGCGTGTGGCCGCCGGCTGGGTACTCGCTATGGGGCCTGTAGGCTGGGTTATCGCCACGTTAACCGCCGTCGGCGCGGCTATCGCCATCCTGTGGAATAAATCTGATGCGTTCCGTAACTTCTTCATCAACATGTGGGGCCATATCAAGATGGCTGCCGGAGGTGCCGCCGACTGGATCACCAAAAAGTGGGGCATGTTGGGCGACTGGTGGGACGGCTTCACTGCCCGCATCAGTGATGGGTGGAGCGCTGCCGGGGACTTCTTCAAGAAGATTTATAATGCGTCGTTCGGCAAAGTGTTTGACAAGATGGGAAGCTCCATTGATGGCCTCAAAGGACTGTTCAACAACTTTGGGTCTGCCGCACGCGCCGCTTTCTCCGGCCTAGCCGATCTGATTAAGGCGCCGCTGCACGCTCTGGGCAGGTTCATGACGACACTACCCGGCAAGATTATGGGCGTGTCGATCCCTTTTATTAGCGGTCTGCATAATTGGGGCGCACAGTTGCAGGGGCTACGTGCTGGCGGCGCTGTACGGCAGCGTGACGGTAAGCTACACGGCCCCGGGACTGGCACCAGTGACTCCATTGTTGGCGTTGATGAGTCCGGTATGCCGCTGGTGATGGTGTCTAACGGTGAGTCTGTGGTTAACGCTGAGGCTACCGCCGCTAATTGGCCGTGGATTAAGGCAATGAACTCTGGGTTACAGCTTCCACGCCTTGCTGAGGGCGGGATGGTAGCCAAACGTACCGGCAAGGAGCTACGGGATTTCGTAGACGGTAGCGAGGGTAAGCCTTTGCAGGGTGACCCGTACGTGTATGGGGGTAAGGAGTGGGGCGACTGCTCTGGAGCTATGGGCGCTGTAGCAGCCTACGCTGTTGGCCTCCCCCCGTTCGCCCAACGCTACTTCTCTACGTCAACAATGGGTGCGTGGCTATCCGGGCACGGTTTTACCCTTGGTAAGGGTGGCGACGGGACTCTCCGTTTCGGATGGTATGGGCACGGCGCTAACGGGCATACTGCTGGTACGTTGCCGGATGGTACGAATATTGAGATGGGTGGTTCTGACCCGTCGATGGGTAAGGTCGGTGGTAATGCTGCCGGCTGGAACCTGCCGGGCGCTGATCAGTTCGCCTTCATCCAGCCTAAACCGTCCGCGTTGGCTTCTACTCGGCAGCCGGGTGTTGATGAGTTCGCTTCAAGTGCCTCGAACGCTGGTTCTGTCGATGGGGATATGCCGGAGGCGTCGGCCAGCCCCTCGCCGTCCGGTGCTGATTCTGGTAGCGCTACATGGGGCGACATGATCGGCAACGTTGCCGCTACCGCTACAAGCTCGTTCCTTTCCGGGCAAATCAACTCTGCTCTGCAAGTGTGGGGGCTGCCTACCGAAGTCCCCGCCTGGGTGAGCGGCACGAGAAAGATCTTCGAGGATGCTACCGGCATTGATCTTTCCCCCGCCGGGCTGATGAAGTATGGGCTGAAACCGTCTAAGGAGAATATCGCCGACAGGGCGGCCGCTGCTGAGGGCGGCACATCGTCCGGTGAGAAGATCAAATCTCCTACTGAGAACCAGAAGTATCGTGCTGCTCTTGTTCAAGAAGCTGGTACCCCTTATGACCCTGCCGGTGGTGCTGGGCAATGGAAGGCGCTTGTTGAGAAAGCCCACCTGTATCTTGGTCTCGCAGGTAATACTGTTCCGGATACTGTCGCCTATATTGGGCGGGTTTCTGGAGGCGACCCGAAGTTCCAGCAGGAACGCGGCGGGTGGAAAGTACCTCCGAGAGCGAAAAAGTCCGGTAAGGGCATGACAAAGGGCACCGCATGGGCCGACAACAAGAGCGTGTTCATGGGGTTGGGGGGGCTGACTAGGTCAGCGTTCAACTCTCAGAATGATACAAAACTGCCAGATGACCCGTTCGACCCTGCTTCTTCTGTAGTCGCTATGCTGCGGTTCGCCGGGGCTAAAACTGCGACTACTCTAGCTGACTGGCTGAACGCGAGCCGAGACCAGCAAGTGCAGTACATGTCTAAAGGCGGCGTGGTGAAAGGCAAGCCGGGCAAAGATAAAAACCCGGCTATGTTGACTGCTGGCGAGCTTGTTATTCCGAAGGAGCAGGCGGCCGATATTGCTAAGGCTCTCGGCAACTCGTCTGGATCTAATCTTGCCCGTAGTGCTGCTACGTCTCTTACTGAGGTTCCGCTCCAGGCGTACGACAATGTTGTTCCGGAAGCTATGGCGACTGCTGCATCTTCCGCGACTTCCGCCGGCTTTGATCTTGCGAGTACGGGTGTAAAAACTGCTGGTAATGCGCTTGGCACCGCGGCAAGTTTCATCCCCTATATCGGCGGTGTGGCAAGTGGGGCTATTAACACTGGCACTACTGCATTGTCTGCCGGTATCGATATTGCGAAGGAGCCAGCGTCTCAGCTTGCCGGTATGGCGGCGGAGCAGGTCGGTTTAGCTGGCGGGCGGATGCTGCGCGCCGGGCGCGATACCGCTGTTGGGTTTATCCCAGATATGGGCATACCAGGGTTTAATACTCCGCAGCTCGATACTGCCGGCATGGATAAGGCCTTTGGCGGTTCTGGCGTGTACGGAAATGGTGTGGGGCAGCCTATCGCCTCCTATCAGGGGAACGGCAGTGGCCGTGCTGTCACTATCAATCTCTACCCGCAATCAATGTCTGAGGCTAAACAGATGTTCAGCACGTTTATGGCGCAGGAAAAAACTAGCGTGGGAGTTTTCGCATGAGTGATCCAGTAGCTAATCAGGAGTTCCTGAAGCGGTTTAACGTCACTATTACAGGCTGCGACGGCAGTCTATGGCATGTCAGTGGTGATAAGGCCGGTAGTGAAGGGGTGCTGCTCTGTAAGGAGTTCAGCGGCGTTTACGATGCTCCTGTGACGACGATTCGGCAGACGACAGCCCGTGGTATTGGGGCACAGTATCTTGACCATAAGTTTGAGCCTCGAACACTTGTTCTAAAGTTTGATGTCAAGGGCGGTAACCGTGATCGGTGGGTAGAGATTGATTCTGCATTCCGCCAAGCCTGGGATTATAGCCGTAGTACCCGTATTACGTTCAATGATAAGGTGGCGGGCACTACACGCTACCTGGATGTGATGCTTTCCGAAGCCCCCTCTGATGATATTGATCAGAACACGTTCCTGATTGGTTTCTCCACTGTGGGCATTACGTGTATTGCTGATAACCCGATGTGGCTGGAGGAGGATATTGCGGAGTCGTTCATTTTCGACGGTCTGCACTATAAGCATGAGATGACGGTGGAGAACCCGTCAGATCAGCCAATGTTCCTCTACTGGGTTGTGAAGTCTCCGCTGAGTGTGATTCTTCCCGATTGGGACGTGGAGGCTATACGAAAAGCTAAAGGCTTCGAGCTTGATAGCGTCCTCGACTACCGCTTTGTGGTACTCCCGCACGCCGGTCCCGGGATGAACTTTATTGTCGATACACAGCCGGACGCACGCCAGATTATTGCTCCTGGCTTCCCCTCGTTTTGGGCACAGATGCGGGGACAGTATTTTGAGCATGTTATCCCCCCGTATACTCCGCCTACAAAGCTGCCGGTGTACGTGAATCCGCTGCCATGGTTGCAGACGTTGTTTAAGACTCTCGACCTGCCGATGAACGCCCCGGTTCCGTTTTATCTTGCGGTGGCTGAGGCCCTCCAAGGGACGATAGGGCAAATCCCGCAAAGCGAATTACTGACCCACGATTTCGAGTGGCTGGCAGGAAAAATCGATGAGGCCATTACTAGCGTTAACTCACAGTTTGACGAGTTTCTGACACCTGCTATCCGCTCCCGCTTTAAGGTGTCGTCGATAGCGTCACTTCTCAATGATGCGTACACGGTGATCGGTAATCTGCCTGGTGGTGGTGTGGAGTGCCGGCAGATTAGACGCTGGTCACGTCCGTGGGGGTTAAGCCGTAATGACTGAGTTTCAGGATATTAAGGACGCTGCTGTAGCTGAGATGGAGTCCTATCGTGCTCGCCGCCAGAAGCCCAAGGTGTATATCTATGACGGTAACGGCATGTTGATGGGGCTAGGTAACGGGTACATCGAGGCTGATTTTGGGGAAAACGAGATAGAACCGTATGAGGGTAAACTTGTCCTTCCCGGTACTCACTATCTGGCTGGTTGGCTTCTGGACAATCGGAAAACACCGAAGAATGTGTTGGTAAGGGCGGAGAACTGTGGGCACCGTTTCACTGGTTTAGCGTCGAGTATTGTGGGTGAGGGGGCGGACGGTGGCTCAACCATCACGCTTACTATCCCGGATGATAAGAACCTGCTGAACGGTGTCATTATCCGGTCTAATCCTTTCCTTCCTGCGTCGGTGCAGTTCCCTAAGTATTTTTCCCTTATCGGCCCTTCGCGCTACATGCTGAAACTTGCCTTATTCCTTAACATTGCGCGTCAAGAAATGAATCTGTGGACGATCCCGGATGACCCACTCGACCCGAGAACCTGGTTGGATGGTGTGCAACCGTGGGACTGGCAGTACATGGTGATCCCCTCGTCTCTGGTGTTGGATAACACGCGCCCGTGCGTGATCACCTCACGGTGGAAAACCTGGTCTGAAATGGCTACCCCAATCATGGTGGATAAGAAGCTGAGGCTTACTTACCGGAGGTGGTTTCAGGGCGACCCTGCGCCGTATCCTGGCTGCCTGGTAGCGCGTGAGGGGCAGTGTTTTTTCGATATTGTGGAGACCGACACAATCGAGGGGCAAACCTCCATTAATGGCGGTATTGCGCAGGGGCTTATCCGTGAAGCGGTAGCGGTAGCAGACAATTTCGTTGACGAAGTGTTCTCAGATGTAACGGATTCGTCGGAGCCTATCGAGTCTCGCCTGCCTGGTGCGTGGGGGCTGGTCGGCCGCCACGCGCCGTGGGTAAATTTCCGTGCGTGCCATCTGGAGAAGTACAGCTACACGGTGAAGCCCGGTACTGCTGTGTCGGTTTCCACCGGCGGTAAGTCCATGCCTGGCGTGAACGAGGCCATCGGTGCGTTTATCAAGATGGGCTTCAATGTGGCGGGCTCGATCTTCTTTATGCCCACACTGGGTGACACCGTCGACGATATGGTGAAGAACTTCTACTCTGATATTTTCCTTGCCTTCGACAACATCAAGTCTCCTTTCCGCACGAAACAGCTGGGGTGGATCCATAACGAGGAACTGTTTGTCTCAACGGATCAGGCGAATACTCTAGGTGCTCTTGACGCTATCCGGCAGGGGTTCTGGGACTCCCGTAGCACGGAGACGATTACGTGCGATATTCGTGATGGTGCGCCGTATCTGGTAGGCGGTGAAGGTTGGGGCGATCTCGCGCTGGGTGACCGGGTGGGGGTGCAGATTGAACAGTGGATGACTCATAGCATTGTGCAGAGGGTTACTTCTGTGAGTTGGTCTGATAGTAGAGAAAACGGGCTGAGATGGTCTGTAACGGTCGGTAATCCTAATGCCGACGTTTCCCCCATTAGGCAGCTGCAACAACGTGTAGCGCGCGTTGGTGAGGCGATTAAGGCGATTGGAATCGGCTAATGGAACTGGATAGAGAGACTGTTGTTAAGCGGGTTACGCAGGCTGTGGCCTGCCCTGCGATAGATGGAGAGATTATTATCATGCCCCCAGAAACAGCTATGGCGTTAGCGTCTCATATAGCCCAGGTTGTTCTCGGCGAGAAGGAGTATATCCCGCCTAGCGATGACTACCCGATCGGCGGATGGGGAGAGACTAATGCCTAACGAGTTCGAGCCACAGTATGGGACGTTCCCGAAAACAGAGTTGACGGTGTACCCGTCTAATGGCGGTGTCCCCGGGCTGAAGCGCTTACAGTCGTTTAAAGATGTTGATCTGCCGAAGAATCTTCTGGGACGGCTGCATAGTGAGACGAAGCCCTTTAGCGACTGGATGGGAAGCATCAACACACGTTTGGATGAGGCGCAGAAGAAGGTGGACAAGGCCATTGCTGACCTTGGCGATGGCTACGATCCAGGAGAGCTGACCGCCTATGTTGATGCCGAGATCAGCAAGGTTAGTGCGCTGGTGTCCAAGAACGCGGCGGATATTGCGGGTCTAGCTGTCGCCTCCACGGATGAGATCGTCAAGATTGTTACTGACGGCATGAACTCTGTTTTACAGGGGGCTGCTGGCGCTGCCGGGCAGGTGGCGGATGCGTTCGCAACAGCGTTTAACCGCATGGTGAACGTGCTGACGGGCAAGAACCTCGGCTACTGGGACGCCGAGGTTTATGTAGCGTCCGGTAACGTCTACAACGGTGCGAACGATACCCCGCTGGGTATCTATAAAGGCTTCAACGGGAAAATTAGTACTCTCGTGGCACGGGTCGTTTCGGCTACCCAATTGGGTAATGATCCGGCGGCTCTGACGGTGAATATCCTAGTCAATGGCCATGTGAAAGGCTCCGTGAGTCTTACAGGTACAGCATTGAAAGTTGTTTCGAAAGAGCTGAATATTCGCATGGACGCGGGCGACATTATTACGTTCACAACATCGGGGGTCACAGGGGAGTATATCGGCCTATCAGTATCTATAGCAGGTGTATATCTATGAGCTACCATACGCGTGCGGTCGTCCGTGACGGGCAACAGATGGTTGATGGCATCCCGAAAGCTTTTCTCCGGGTCGCCGAAATGGCGGACTGGGTGCACCCCAATGGCGGTGTAATCAGTGCTCCAAAAGAGTATTTCTCTGGGCGACGGCACCAGTTTTCATTCTGGGCGACGGAGGGCGCTGTTTTCACTATTGGGCAGGAGGGGAAGGTGAATTTCACCCAAATTACTATTAATGATGGGGTGCTGAGGTTTAGATGTAAGAGTAGTAAGCACGATCGTGATTACTCGGAGCATTTGCCGCCTGGCGATGGTATAACGGGCGGCGCGCCACTGTACGGGGTTTTCGTAGCCGTCTATGACAACTTGTCAGGATACGCAGTCAGATGTCGCGTAAACAATGAACTTATTTTTGATAACAAATACGGTTCTGCGATCATCCCCGATCGTATTTTTATTAATGGGGAGATTTGTTCTTACAACGAAAAAGTTTTTATGCCCCGTGTTTTCTGTAACGGTAATCTGGGTAACAACTACTATCCCCAGGTAGATTCTGATAACGCCCGTGTCCGGTCGGCTCTCGATTATGGCGAGGTGTGGGAGGAATGGAGTGTCGAGAATAGGCCGCCATACCTCGGCGCTACTAATCCCTCGGCGTTCGGTCTTGTCGAATCCAGCAGTCGGTCACCAAGGCTTACACATAATGGAAACGTGTTTACGTGGAGTTGGCCGGATGGCGCGAGGTCTGTTCATCTGTGGATTGGGCGATCTGGCGGCGGTGGTAAAGGCGGAAAAATGATTACAGACATGGGGTATGCGGATGACGGTGAGCGAGGCCCGCTCAAAAAATACAAGATCGTTGAGGACCGCTTAACTCTGCATATTTTTGAAGGGGGTGAGGGTGGGGCTAAGTTTCGGAAAACCGAACCGGGACCAGGCGTCGATACCTACGTTGATGAGATCCCAGGTGCTACTACGGCAGAGGGGGCCGTGTACGGGTGGGTAACAGCTCTCCAGCATACTGGGTGGGTGCACGGGAAGTTTGAGAAGGGCGCTGTCGGAATGCAGCACGGCCACTCACCGTATACCCTCGGAACAGGTATGCACGGAGGATGGCGCTACTGTGAGGGCGGCCGTCGTGGCACTAGCAGCTCAAAACTCTCAGAGGTTACGGCTGGTCACAGAGGCGCGCCGGGGCTAGCCCTATTCCACTACCAATACTAATCCCCCACCAAATGGGGGCTTTTTTATACCCAAAAGCAGGCTGCCTATTTGATGAAATCGGCGATTTTTATCAAATAGGGCTGCCTGTTGTGGGGTCTATTTGATGAAAACAGCGGATTTCATAAATAAGCGAGGATAAATCATGACATTCTACGGAATCGACATATCCGAATGGCAGAACGGCCTAAGCCTCAAGAAAGCTGAGGCAGATGGCATGAGCTTTGTCATCATTCGCACAGGAGATGGCACGTACCGCGATCGATGTTTCCACAGCCATCTTGCCGATGCTGACGGTACCAGTATGAAAAAAGCGGTGTACCACTATATGCACAAGGACATTCGAGGGAGCATAGCTACCTGCCTGTCAATGCTAGGAGGGCGGAAAGACCTCCCGGTCTGGCTTGATTTTGAGGCACCGGGAGAACGATTCACGGCGGCTGACATTCGCCTCGCAAAGGATCTTCTGGCTGCTGCGGGGGTGCGCTGTGCGGGCATCTACTCCTATGTGCCGTTTTGGGAGGGGCTCGGTGATCCGGCGTTGCCGCCTGGGCTGTTTGTGTGGGTGGCTGCCTACCCCATTAATGCCCCGTCTGCCCCGGCGCGCCGGTACGCAAGCCTCGGCGGCCGGGAGCATCGGCAGTGGCAGCATCCATTGAGTAACAAAAAACCGGTAATGTGGCAGTTCACGTCGGCTGGGTGTGTAGCGGGCTTCCAGCTTGACTGCAACGCTTTTGAGGGTACCCGCGCTGAGCTGGAGGCATTGTTTTCACATGGAGGTAAGAAAATGGCCGCACCTAAACATCTATCGCCGGATTACCAGCGGCTGACTTTTGAGCAGTTGGCGGGGCCGGGGCGCACCCCACAAGGCAAACCTGATTTCAAGGGGTGGACACAGCTGGGCGGTCACACTGTCGTCGATGCGTTGGCGGTGATCGGGCAGACGTTGGGTATCCCCGGTTTCGGGCTTAAATAGGGGAGTGCCCCCACCATGGTCGGTGAGGGCATCCAAGCTATCTAGCAATACCCAAGAATGTCGTCGTAGTCGTCATCGTCGAGCTCGTAGTCTTCAAAGTAGCCGTAGTTTTGGGCGTCTTTTTTGTCCTTGAGATCGTCAATGAGGCTGCTTGCTGCTTTGACGGTGAGGCGGCGGACGGCCTTGGTGATGGTTTCGCAGGAGTCGTAAGTCCAGGTGGCGTTGCAGTTGATTTTTGCGGCGCGGGCGAAGGCTTTTTCTACTGTGGTGTGGTCGAGTTGTTCTGCGAGGGAGGCAATGTAGCTTGCTTGCGCGGCGGTTGCTTTTTTGGTGGCCATTTTCGGATTTCCTTTCCGATTGTGCGGCTTGTGCCGTCTTTCTTTTTCCTTATGCCTATAACTATACACGCCGCAATTACGGCGCGCAAGTTATTTTAGAAGAAAAATAAGTGTGAACTACACCACAAACTAGCGTCACTCTTCGACTGGATAATACTCATACTCCACCTCGTAGCCATCTAAAATCAGCGCCGAGATGATGCGATTCAACCGAGCCATATACCGCTCGTAGGGAATAGCATTACGACCCTCCGCGCGGTAGTAGTAATGACTATTGAGATACCGGGGAATGCTAATAGCGTCCGGATCGCGAACTACCCCCATCTTCTCATTGCTCTCATCGATTACATCTTCGATGCCGTCCAAAACTTCCTCTACATAGCGCGTATCGTCCGCAACGATATTGCGTAGGTAGTCCATGATCTCTGGGCGCGGCTCGTACTCTGTTTCGTAGCGTTGTGTAGTGCGCAGTCCGACGCCGAATTTATCGGCGATGTGCTGTGATGTGAGTCCGCTGAGTTGTTTCAGCGCGCGAAATTCCGCATTGATGTTCATATTGACCTTCTCTAGGTGGTAGGGAGATACCCCGCATAGTCGCGGGGTATCCCTGATCGTCTAGTTTTCCGGGGCGAGAACTCGGGGCACGCCGTTGAAGTCACATTCCCTGTAAAGGGATTCCATGAGCGCGGGGCGGATGGCTGCGGGGATATTGTGCGCGAACTCTGCGAGAGTGCATTCCTGCGGGTTCCATGGGCTCACAAAGATGTGGTCGCGATAGCAGGCGTGCCGGGCTTTACCGATGTAATCCTGCGTGACATAGCCGGGGAGGCCGTTGGCAGCGTAGACCAGGGTGCGCGCCCAGACTTGGTCTTTGGCGGGGAGGGTGTGGAGCTTTTCGTTTCCGTACTCTGCGTCGATGTAGGTGGTCATTTCGGATCCTTTCCGATTGTGCGGCTTGTGCCGTCTTTCTTTCTTATATCTATTACTATACACGCCGTAATTGCGGCGCGCAAGGTTTTTGGAGAAGAAAAAAGAAAACCACCCCCATTCGGGGGGCTACCAACAGCACAGAGGAGAAAAAATGAAAACACGAGTCCTAGCCGTACCCGGAACCTGGGATAGTAAAAAAGGGATGCTCGCCGGTGTCACCCGCCGCCTAAACAAGCAAAAATACAGTGTGACCTGGATAGACTACCCGGCAACATTCGCCCTGCCTACCTCCTACGCTGAGTCAAAACGGCAGGCGATAGAAAAGCTCTCGGAGGAATGGGCGCGGGATACCAAAGCCCCGATCGTGCTTCTGGGGTACTCGCAGGGGGCAGAGGCGGCGGGGGATTTTGCGCTCACTGTGGCGGGGCATCCACGGCTCAAAGCTGTGGCGCTGGTAGCGGACCCGAGGCGCCCGTATGGTGTGCAGATCGGTTCTCAGCACCTCCACGGCCACGGCATTTGCGGTAAGCGGCATATCCCGCATAGTCGCGTGTTCCAGGCCGCTATCCCCGGCGATGTGGTCTGTGACGCTGCTAAAGGCTCACTGTGGCGTTTGACCGCTGACCTGACTCCTACGGCGTCTCTTGATGTTCCCCGCTGGGTGGTGTCGATGCTGAGAACGGTTCTACGGGCTGACATGCAGCTTTTGGAGGATATGGGGACTGTGGAGCGACTGTGGGGGGCGCTGTCTACGGTGCCTGAGCTGGCAGGCTATCTAGCTGGTCTCCACACGTCCTACGGGTGCCGCGAGTGCCCCGGTACGGGCCGTGACTATTTGTCTGAGCTAGCCTGTAGGCTCAACCAGCTATAGACGTACCCCCATCAATCCCGGTGGGGGTCTTTTCATGGAAAGGAAAATCGCATGGACATTACCGATGTTCTAGCCGACGTCAACGAACCAGAGGGTGGGGAGGGGGTAGCTTCTCTCGACCTCACCCTGGGAAAGGTAGAGCTTCCCGACGTTTCCACAGCTAGCGAGGTGATCCGGGGGTGCGAACTCTTCGCCCGTATCGCTGACGCTATCGGGGACTTCGCGGTGGCTTTCACTCCTACCGATGCTGGTAAAACGGCTGCACGCACCGCTATGGGTGTGATCGTTGGTCTGATTCGTATTCCGGTGCCCCGTAAGTATCGGGCTCGCTAAGAAAGGAAGAAACACATGGAGAAAATCAAGGAATTCTGTAAGAAGGTCTTTACCCCGGTTGTGCGTGAACGGCTCTACATTGTGGCCGCCGCACTCATGACCGTGCTCGTGTCGTTCGGCGTGCTCAACGACAGCCAGGCCGCGCTGTGGTCGTCTCTCGCCGTCGCTGTCATCGGTGCCGTGTTCGCTATCGTGAACGCTGAGACGAGCTGGCGGGTGGCGCTCTACACGGTTGCTGGTGCCGCCGCCGCCGTCTTCCAGGCCTACGGCATCCTCGGTGACGCTAATTGGGCTGCTATTACCGGTCTGGTGGCTGCTGTGCTGGGTGTTAGCACTGCCGCCGCTAAGGCGCCGACGACTGGGGCTGTATCGCAGTAGCAAGGGGGTAAAGCATGGATTGGAGTATCTACGCTATCCCCGTAGCTACTGTGCTAGGCGCGCTGATCGGCGGCCTCGTATCGCTGAGGATCAACGCTACTCAGGCGCAGCGTGGTGTGGTGGATGAGTTTTCCAAACTTTCCGCCGCCCAGGCTGCACAGATGGATAATTTGCACTCCGAGCTGGGCCACCTCCGGGAAAGGACGGCTCTGCTGGAAAATGAGGTGAGTTCATGGGAGCAGAAGTCGGTGAAGTGGGAGACGCGTTATCGTCGCGCCCGGAACTACATCGACAAAATTATTCTGTGGGAGCATGGGGGACGCATTGGCGATTTCCCGCCGGTTCCTGAGGATGTTTAGGCGATCCTAGAGGTGGGGGTGTCTGGTGTTTGTGCTGGGCACCCCCACTTTTTTCATGCGCTTCTTTGGCTACATTTTGGCTACATCTGGTGCATTTTAGAGCCTTTTTACGCCCCCTCGTGCCCCCTTGAGCACCTACTGTAGATATAGTAAATCCCCTGGTAAACCAGCTTTTATGCCGATCTACCAGGGGAATTGAAAAGTGCCCTCGGTGGGACTCGAACCCACATGTAAAACTCTTCTAACAGTATAAACG
>NZ_CAMXWW010000012.1:0-32805 GCF_947252745.1 uncultured Lawsonella sp.
CAAATCTAACCCCCGCGACACGCCGAGCCAGACACACATTTTGACCCTTAACCCCCACTGGTAGTGGGCATAAAAAACGGAGGCCATCGTGGTGATGACCTCCGTGGGGCTTGATTCTGTTATCGAAGCCACTGTGGTGGGCGAAGGGGGACTTGAACCCCCACGACCTTGCGGTCACTGGCACCTGAAGCCAGCGCGTCTGCCTATTCCGCCACTCGCCCGGAGTAACCAGTAGAGATTAACACACAGCCTAACGGAATGAAAAATCCTCACGGATAACCGGATACACTCCCAAAGCGTGCAGGTCACGGCTGTAGCGACGCATCATCTTCTTGGGGCCACAGATCACCGCAGACACCCCTTCCAGGTGGTCGCTATCAAGGCCGGGGGTTTCAACGATAATCTCCGCCGCAGTGTGGCGTTCGATTTCCGTGGTGTCACGAATGTGCACTTCCAGCCAGGAGAAGCGGTCTTCCCAGTAGTAGAGCTCTTCGGCGTAGGCGGGCTCGCCATGGTGGAAGAACCATACGTCAACCTTTTCCAGACCCAGCTGGTCGATGGCTTCCTGGGAAGCCACCTTGCGGATCTTGGAGGAGCTCACGCCGGAGCGGCGGATCTTTTCGTTAATGAGGTCGTCGATGGCGCGCAGCCAGGCAACGAAGGGGGTGATGCCGATGCCGGCGGCAATCCACACTTGGCAGGGGGTAGCCCGGCGCAGGTCGAGATCGCCGTAGGGGCCGCGGACCTTCACTTCCATGCCGACGCCCACTTTTTCGCGCAGGACACGGGTGTCAATGCCGGAGACTTTGATGGCTACTTGCATGACATCGCGGCTGGGGGCGGATACTTCGGTGAACGGGTGGGGCCCGTTGACGACGCCGGGAGCGGAGAGGGCCACGTATTGGCCGGGGCGGCCTTTGTGGAGGGGTTTCTCGTCGCTGGGTTCCATAGTGATTTCGACGGTCTTGGAGGCAAGGGAGCGGACGCCGGTGACGACCATCCGCTGGCCTTTAAAGACGAAGCGCTGCAGGAAGGAGGCGTAGATCCAGCAGCACACCCCGAAGACGGTGAGCAGGCTGAAGACAGTGGCGAGAATTGGGTCCTGGCGGAGCGGTGGGCAGGCCAGGTAGGCGTGGGCGAAGAGGAGGATGACCCAGACGCCGAGGAGGTCTTGGAAGACGCGCCACACATCGTAGGGCGGGTTGACGAACCAGGAGAGGGGGAAGCGGACTTTGCGGAGAGCGGGCCAGACGGGCACGAGTTGGGTGAAGACGGTAATGATGACGCAGAGGCCGATGAGGACAAGGGCGACGATGGCGACGATGTTCATGGCGCGGGGGCCGGCGATGGTGGTGCCGGTAAGGCTGGGGCTGAGAACGGCGAAGATGAAGCCGACGAGGCCTAGCCATTTTTGGATGTTGTGGCGTTGGTGGACGCCGCCCCAGCGGGCGTCGATGCCGGCGGAGTCGATGTTGAGGTAGAAGCTGAGGGAGAAGAGGTAGAGGGCAGTGATGCCGAAAAATCCGCCGATGCTGGTGGTGGCGGTGTCCCAGCTGGTGCGGGAGAACCAGAAGACGGCAAGTAGGATCCACACGGCGCCGGCGACGATGGGGCCGATGAGGGTGGAGCGGATAGGGGCGGACAGTACCCGGGACTCTGGGCTCGTCATTGTGGGTCTCCTCACAGTTCAAACTCTGTTGTACATACTAGCTGCGTTCGTGTAACACCGAGCACAAGTTGGGAATATGGTTCCCGGCGGGCACTGTGCGGCGGGCGCAGTGGGCACTGTAGCTACTCCTTACTGCGCGTTGAGCTGCAAAATGGCTACAATAACAACTGTTAAGAAACAATTTTCTCACTGACACTATGAACGGTTGAGGACGGGGTGGTGACGGGTCTCCCGCACTACTCGAACTGTCAGCAGAGCGTCACTGTGCCGGCGTTATCTCGCACACGACCGCGCCAACGATCGCGGTATTGTGCGGCAACGTGTGTGCGCGCTCTGCTGGGCAAACGCTGACCGGATGGAAAGGACACTCCATGGGCTTCATGCAGCGCTTCGAGCGTTCGCTGGAAACCTCTACCTCCGACGCCTTCGCGCGTGTCTTCGGCGGCGCTCTCACCCCCCTTGAGGTGGAGAATGCCCTGCGTCGTGAAGCCGGCGACAAACTCCAGGAACTCCCCGACGGCCAGCTGCTCTCCCCCAACCACTTCCTCGTCACCCTGTCCCCCAGCGACTTCCAGCGCTTCGCCGATGACGAGGCCACCTCGCCCCGCGTCGTCAGCCGCCACCTGGACTCCTACCTGTACGACCAGGACTGGGGTGTAGTGGGTGACGTCGTGGTGGAATTCACCAAATCCGATGACCTGCACGCCGGCCAATACCGGCTCATGAGCGAATGTAACGACAAGGTGGACGCACGGCAGCTGCCCCGCTCCATCGGCAGCGCCGCCAACTCTGCCCCCGCCAGCAACATAGCCCCCGGCCAGGAAGCTGCCGCGGAGCCCAGCGAAGAGGATGAGGACGCGGAGGGCTTCCGGGCCGCCATGCTGCTGGATAAGGTGACGGGGACACGCCTGTGTATGCTGAGCCCCGGCACTACCCTGGTGGGCCGAGGGGATGACGTGGACTTCCGCATTCCCGACACGGGAGTGTCCCGTCACCATGCGAAGATTGAGTGGAATGGGGCAGTGGCTACCCTCACCGACCTCAACTCCACCAACGGCACCGCCGTCAACGGTATTCGTATTTCCCAGTGGCAGTTGGCTAATGGGGACGAGATCATCATGGGCCACTCGCACTTCATTATCGAGATCCGTTAAGCCCCCTGCGAGCTCCGTGTGGGGTCGCAGCCCCAGCCTCGCCCGTTGCCGTTACTACCGGAACTCTCCCTGCTTGCCGCCCCACGCAGCTACTCCCGCACGAATAATCTCTCCTGCTAGTGGCCGTAGTTGCGTCCGAAACCGTAGAATAAAGAGAAGTATCGGTTTTTAGCCCTTGCATAGTTCAGGAAGGAGCAACACATGCAGGCACTCGTCCTCCAACTCGGGCGCTTCGGATTCCTCCTCCTGTTGTGGTTTTTCATCTGGCTCATCCTTCACTCGTTGAAGAACGACACGCTGGCCGCCTCCTTCGATCTGGCAGCTACCAACCGGAAGCCACGAAAAGGGAAAAACCGCAGCTGGAAGAACGCGTTCAAGCGTCCCCGGAGAGGCTCAGGCGGCAAAGTCGCCCGCTACCTCATGGTCACCCAAGGGCCCCTCGCCGGAGCCCGCATCACCCTCGGGGATCAACCCATTCTGCTGGGCCGCGCAGACGACTCCACGCTGGTCCTCAACGACGACTACGCCTCCGGCCACCACGCTCGCGTCCTCCCCCGCGGAGAAGACTGGTACCTGGAGGACCTCGGTTCCACCAACGGAACGTTCCTTGACCACGATCGCGTCACCACCGCCGTGAAAGTCCCGCTCGGAACCCCCATCCGGGTGGGCAAAACCGTAATCGAGCTACGCCCGTGACCTTAATTCTCAAGTATGCCGCCCGCTCCGACATGGGGCTTGTGCGAGGAAACAACGAAGACTCGGTGTACGCCGGGCCTCGCCTTTTGGCGCTCGCAGACGGCATGGGAGGGCACGCAGCCGGTGAAGTTGCCTCGCAACTCGTCATCTCTGCCATCTCCCCCCTGGACAACGACCAGCCGGGACACGACCTCCTCGACGAGATGCGCCGCCGAATCGACAGCGGCAACGACCTCATCCGCGACGCCATCTACGAGAACCCCAACCTCGACGGCATGGGCACCACCCTGGTCGCCATGCTCTTCGACGGCCCCAAAATGGCAATGGCCTCCGTCGGCGACTCCCGCGCCTACCTCCTGCGCAATGGGGAACTCCACCAGATCACCCGCGACGACTCCTTCGTGCAAGACCTCGTCGACGAGGGACGCATCACCCCCGAAGAAGCCTCCGTCCACCCCAAACGCAGCCTCATCACCAACGCCCTCATGGGCGGAGAATGCCGGCCGCACCTCACCATCCGCGAAGTGGCGGTAGGGGACCGCTACCTCATCTGCTCGGACGGCCTCTCCGACCCCGTCAGCTTCAGCACCATCGCCACCACCATGGCGCAAGGCACCCCGCAGGAATGCGCCGACCGCCTCATCGACCTGGCACTCCGCTCCGGCGGCCCCGACAACGTCACCCTCATCGTCGCCGACGTCGTGGAAGACGACTTCGGGCCCACCCACCCGGTCCTCGGCGGTGCCGCCGCTAAAGGCGTCGACACCCCCGCCAACGGGATCCGCACAGACTCCGCCGCCGTGCGCGCCGCCAACCTGGCAGCCGCCCAACGCGCCACTCCCACCCGCATCGAGGCAGACGCGTCTGGTGACGGGTCCACCGGTGACACCACCAGCGACGACGACACCGCCGGCTCCGGCGGCAAGCGGAAAGGGAAGCGCCGCGGCATGAGCCGCAGCGCGAAAAAACTCACCGCCATCATTGTCAGCATGGTGCTGCTGTGCATCGGCATTCTCGCCGGGGTAGTCAGCTACACCTACAACAACACCTACTATGTGGGGCTCAATGACAAGGGCGAAGTGCTCATCTACAAGGGCCTCAACAAGTCCTGGATCACCCCGTTGAGCGGCCACCCTGACTCCGTGCTGTGCGAATCCGCCATCTACGACGCGGACTCCGTCCCCGCCGACTGCCAGCACCTCACCCTGGATGACTTCACCCAGGCCCTCCGCACCGAACTGGTATCCGACAAGGTCTTCCACTCACAGGAAGAAGCCCGCAACTACCTGACGCGGGCCATCGCCTCCGGGCTCATCCCCGAATGCGACCCCAATCCCATCATCATTTATGACGCCACCGGACAACCTGTGGGACAGAAGGACCACCCGGTGCCCTGCCGAAAGGCGAAGTAAATGGCATCTTCATCGAAGTCCAGCAAAGCAAACCGCCGCAAACTGCGCGGCGCCAGCGCCTCCGTCACCGCCGACTCCCCGGCGGTCGTCAACGCGCCCGGCTCCGGCGTGCAAGATTCTGCCGTCACCGCCGAAGAAGCCGTCGCCATCCTGGAAAAGACCGCCCGGAAACGCCGCGGCATGGAACTCGTCCTCATGCTGCTGTCCGCCACCTTGGTCATTATCGCCATGGGGATCATCCAGTACACGGTGCGCGGCCACCTCTCCTGGGACATCCTCATCAGCGGCCTGTCCTTCGTCGCCATTTGCATCATCCTCAACATTGCGATGCGCGTGCTCGCCCCACAGGCCGACCCGTTCATTCTGCCCCTCGTCACCATGCTCAACGGCATCGGGTTGGTGCTCATTAACAGGCTGGACCTCAGCAACTCCGGGAGCACTACCGCTGGCATGACGGAAGGCACCCGACAGATCATCTGGACCTTCATCGCGGTCGTCCTCTTCGTGCTGGCCCTCTGGATGGTACGGGACCACCGGGTGCTCAGCCGCTACAGTTACACGCTGGGCCTCGTCGGCCTCATCCTGCTGGCCATCCCCGCCATCCTGCCCCGCAGCATGTCCGAGGTGAACGGCTCCAAGATCTGGATCCGCACCCCCTTCCTCTCCATCCAGCCCGGCGAGTTCTCCAAGATCGTCCTCATCATCTCCATCGCCGCCATCCTCGTGTCGAAGCGGGAACTGTTCGCCACCACCGGCCGGCAAGTGTTCGGCATTGAACTGCCGCGTGCCCGCGACCTCGCCCCCATCCTCGTCGTGTGGGTCGTGGCCGTCCTCATCCTGGTCCTGGAAAAGGACCTTGGTACCTCCCTCCTTATCTTCGCCACCGTCCTCACCATGATTTACATCGCCACCAACCGCGTGAGTTGGTTGCTGATAGGCGTCATCGGTTTCGCGACGGCGGCGCTCATCGCCTACTTTGCGTTCAGCCACGTGCAAGTACGCTTCGCCACCTGGTGGGACCCCATTAAGTACTTCGACACCAACGGCTACCAGCTATCCCAGGCACTCTTCGGCCTGGCCACCGGCGGGGTGGCCGGCTCCGGCCTGGGCCACGGCCGCCCCGACCTGGTGCCCTACGCGTCCACCGACTTCATCATCTCCACCGTGGGTGAAGAACTCGGCTTCATTGGTCTGGCCGCTGTACTGGTGTGCTACGCCATCATCGTGCAGCGCTGCTTCCGCACCAGCCTGCTGGTCCGCGACTCCTTCGGCAAGCTCATGGTGTCCGGACTCGCCTTCACCATGGCCTTCCAGGTGTTCGTGGTGGCCGGCGGTGTCACCCGCGTGATCCCACTGACCGGCCTCACCACCCCCTTCCTCTCCTACGGTGGCTCCTCCCTGCTGGCGAACTACCTGCTGGTGGCACTGGTGTTGCGGGTGTCCGATGCGGCGGCTCGGCCGCTGTCCCTGCCTGCCGGCACCAAACTACCCCCGGCGGGAAGTAAAGTTCTCACCCGCGCTAACCGGGTGAAGCTCTCCAAGCAGCAAAAAGCAGAGATGTCTGCCGCACCAGCCGGCGCACCCGCATCCGCACCGGCCAACGCACTCACGCCCGCACCAGAACCTGCTGGGCAGGAACCACCGACCGTCCTTAACGTGGTTGACGAACTGCCCGTCTACCAGTCCGCCGAGGATGCCGACAACTCCGCCGCCGGAGCGAGCGGCACCAAGTCCACTGGCACCGAATCCAGTGACGCCGACAGCTCCACCACCGAATCTGCAACCGAGTCCGCCAAAGAGGAGGGAAACAATGAATAAGACCATCCGCCGAGTCGTCGTCTTCGCCGGCGTACTCCTCGTTGTCCTCCTCCTCAACCTCACCTGGGTGCAAGTCATCCACGCCCCCGAACTGCGCAACCACCCGCGCAACTTCGCCCGCACCCAACTCACCCAATTCGGCCGCCAACGCGGCCAAATCACCGCCGACGGCGTAGTCCTCGCCTCCAGCCACTACGACGAAGCCACCAAGAAATTCCACCGCGTCTACGGCAAGAACGCCGACATGTGGTCCCCCATCACCGGCTACTTCAGCCTCTACTCGCGCTCCGGCATCGAATACGCCGAAGACGCCATCCTCTCCGGCCAAGACGACAAACTCTTCGGAGACCGCGTCATTGACCTCTTCACCGGCCGCGACCCCCGCGGCGGCAACGTCGCCCTCACCATCAAACCCGACATGCAGGAAGCCGCCTGGAACGCCCTGCAAACCGGTGTCGGAGCCGGCCCTCTCGTAGGCGGTGTCGTCGCCATCCAACCCTCCACCGGCGCCATCCTCGCCCTCGCCTCCAGCCCCAGCTACGACCCCACCCCCCTCGCCAGCTTCAGCAACACCGCCGTCAACAACTACGACGAGCAACTGCGCGCCATGCGGCCCTCCCCGCTCATCAACCGCGCCACCGCTGAACCCCTGCCGCCCGGATCCACCTTCAAGGTCGTCACCACCGCCGCGCTGCTCCGCAAAGGTGTCAACGCCAACACCTACGTCAGCAACGCCCCCCGCACGATCCTCCCCGACACCGTCACCCCACTGGAAAACTACGGCGGCGAATACTGCGGCGGCAGCACCTTCGGCATGGCCTTCGCCTACTCCTGCAACGTCCCCTTCGCTGACCTCTCCCGCAAACTCACCGTCCGGGAATTCCAGCACACCGCCGAATCCTTCGGCATAGGAGAAACCTACGACATCGGCGTCAACGAAATGGCCAGCACCATCGGCGACATTCCCGACGCCGCCGCCCTCGCCCAATCCGCCATCGGCCAGCGCAACGTCGCCCTCACCCCCCTCCAGAACGCCATCATCGCCGCCACCATCGCCAACAACGGTGTCCGCATGAAGCCGTACCTGGTGGAAGCCGAAACCGCCCAGGACCTCTCCGTCCTCTACGAGGCGAAGCCTAAAGAACTCAACCGGGCCATCTCCGAAAAGGTCGCCAAACAGCTCACCAAGCTCATGATTACAGCCGAACAATACGCTGGCGGCGCCAACACACTCACCGTTCCCGTCGCCTCCAAGACCGGCACCGCCGAGCACGGCACCGACTCCAAGAACTCCATCCCCTACACCTGGTACATCGCCTTCGTCCCCGGACATGACGTCGCTGTCGCCGTCATGATCGAAGGCGGCGCCGGCGTCAACCGCGGTTCCGTGGGCGCCACCGTCGCCGGCCCCGTCGGCCGCGCCGTCCTCAAGGCCGCCCTCGGCCAGCCCACCCCGAAGCCCGTCACTCCCACGTACAGCAACCCCAGCTACCAGAACGCTCCCAGCTACCAGCCCACCCCCACCTACACCGCCACCGTCACCCCCAATTACCAGGGCAACGGCAACGGAGGTAATGGTAACGGCGGCACCGGTAACGGCACAGGGACCGCTGGCAACGGCAACGGCAACAGTGGAAACGGCAACACCACCGGCAACGGTGGCACCAACACGGAAGGCGGTGACGAGGAATGATCATCAAACCCGACACCATCATCGGCGGCCGGTACACCATTGAATCCCTCATCGCTACCGGCGGCATGGGCCAAGTCTGGATGGCCAACGACACCGTCCTCGACCGCAAAGTCGCCATCAAAATCCTCAAAGCCGAATTCTCGGCCGACCGGAACTTCCTCACCCGCTTCCGCGAAGAGGCTCGCACCACCGCCCGCCTCAACCACCCCAACATCGTCTCCGTCTACGACTACGGCGAATTCCAAGACGCCGACGGCGGCGACCCCATCGCCTACCTTGTGATGGAACTCGTCCACGCCGAATCCCTCAGCCACGCCCTCGGACGCCTCACCACCCTCACCGTCGCCCAAACCCTGGACATGCTCTCGCAAACCGCCCAGGGCCTCAGCGCCGCCCACGAAGAAGGCATCATCCACCGGGACGTCAAACCCGGCAACATCCTCATCACCCCCCGCGGCCGCGTCAAAATCAGCGACTTCGGCATCGCCAAAGCCGTCGACTCCGTCCCCATCACCCGCACCGGCACCGTCATGGGCACCGCCCAATACATCAGCCCCGAACAGGCCGTCGGCAAAGACGCCACCAGCGCCTCCGACACCTACAGTCTCGGCATCGTCGGCTACGAAGCCCTCTGCGGCAAACGCCCCTTCGACGGGGAAGGCTCCGTCTCCGCCGCCATGGCACACGTGACCGCCAGCCCCAACCCACTGCCCAACAGCATCCCCGCCAACGTCCGCGACCTCATCGCCATCGCCCTACGCAAAGACCCAGCCGCCCGCTACAAAGACGGCGCCGAATTCGCCCGCGCCGTCTCCCAAGTACAAGCCGGCAACCCCGCCCCCCTGCCCGAATTCGTCCTCGACAACGGCCCCGTGGGTGCCAACACCGGCAACAACCTCGACCTCCCCACCAGCATGCAGCCCACCGAACGGATTACCGCCGCTGGTGGAGCAGGCCGCACCGCCAGCATGGGCGCAGCAGGAGCAGCCGGAGCCATCGCCGGAGCAGCAGGAGCAGCCGCCGCACAGTTCAACAACGCCCCCACCGAACTGTTGGGACAACCCGGCGGCGGACTGGTGACGGGCTCCAACGTACAACGCCCCGACGGCCAGTACGTCGTCCCCTCCTCCGCCCTGCCCTACCAAACCGGCTACCAAAACATGCCCGGGCAGGTCGGCCAACCCACCCAGCCCAACCAGCCCGGCCTCACTGGTGGCGTACCCGTACAAGGCGGCCCCTACCCCTCCAGTGCCCCCCGCAAAACCCCCACCAAGGAGGAGCCGCGCGGCCTCGGCGCCGGCCAGGTCATCTTTATTGTGCTGGGAGTGCTGCTCGTTATCGCCCTCATCGCCTACGGTGCCTACATGCTGCTAGGAAAGACGGACCTCCCCACCAACCAGCCCAGCGAGCAACCCACCGTCACCCTCACCCAAACGCTCACCAACTCCCCAGAGAGCAGTGAGTCCGAGGAACCCTCCAGCTCCGACACCCCCACCGTCGACATTACGGAGGATGAGGAGCCGTCATCCTCCGACACCGAAAGCAGCACCAAGAGCAAAACCAAGACCTCCAAGACGAAGCCGACAAAGACCAGCCACAGTTCCACGGAGCCCACCAGCAGCTCGTCGAGCAGTTCGTCCGATAGCAGCTCGTCCACCTCGGCTAGCGCCACAGAGCCCACCAGCACCACCGAGGCCTCCGCCACAGTGAAGCCCCGCTCCACCACCACGACAGAGCACCCGCAGGAACCTTAGGACATTTACGTGATTACCGGACGACTCAACGGACGCTACGAGCTGGGCGAAGCACTCGGCTACGGCGGCATGAGCGAAGTGCGCGCCGCCCGCGACACCCTGCTCAACCGCGATGTCGCGATCAAGATCCTGCGTAAAGACTTGGCCCGCGACCACAACTTCCTGGAACGCTTCCGCCGCGAAGCCCGCAACAGCGCACGTCTCAACCACCCCAACATTGTCGCCATCTACGACACCGGCGAATGCGTCACCGACGACGGCACCCTCGCCTACATCGTCATGGAACGCCTAGGTGGCCGCACCCTCCGCGAACTTGTCGGCACTGAAGGCGCCCTGCCCATTAAGCAGGCCCTGAGGCTCATCGCGCAGGTCGCCAATGCCCTCGACTACAGCCACCAAATGGGCATCGTGCACCGGGACATCAAACCTGCCAACATTATGCTCACCCTCACCGGTACCCCCAAGGTGATGGACTTCGGCATCAGCCGCGCCGCCGACGACATGCAGTCACTCACCCAGACCGCCACCGTGTTCGGCACCGCCCAATACATCAGCCCCGAACACGCCATGGGCCACAAAATCGACTACCGTGCCGACATTTATGCCCTCGGCTGTGTCCTCTACGAGTGTCTCACCGGCCAGCCTCCCTTCCAGGCAGAAACCGCTGTGGCGGTGGCATGCAAGCATGTGCAGGACGCCCCCATACCGCCCAGCAACATCCGCCCAGAGATCAGCCCCGAGCTGGATGCGGTGGTTCTGAAGGCGCTGGCGAAGCGGCCCGAGGATCGCTTCGCCAACGCTGGCGATTTCCAGGGTGCCCTCGAAAACATTTTGGGTGAGAAGGTTGCCACCCGGGTGCAGCTGCCCGATTACCAGAAGATGGGCGCCACCCTGGCTGCTGACACCGCCCCCACTGAGTCCTTTGCTACCGCTACCTCCATCCTGCCCATTCAGGTTCGCCCCCTGGATGAGCTGGACTCTGATAAGGAGGAGGGTGACGGTGACGGGTCCTTGGCGGGCTTGGCTGCTCCCGGTGGGCCCGCTGACCCCTACTATGCTCCCGCTACTGCCCAACTGGGCGCGGCGGGCGCTGGTGTTGCCGGTGCAGCTGCGTGGGGTGCTGCGCAAGGCGGCTACGCCGACACGAACAACAACGGCCCGTACAACAACGGCTACCAAGGGGCCTTCCCGGAGCAGGGAGGCTACCCGCCCAGTGCCGGCCCGGCGCAGGGCCAGAATGGGGCAGGCTACCCCGGCTACGGCCCGGCAGGCGCGGGCGGCTGGGGAGGCGCCGGAACAGCCAGTGTCGCCAGCTTCGACGACGGTAATGGGCAGCGCCCCAACGGCGCCCCAGCCGATTCCCGTAGCGACGCGGACGAGCACTCCGACGGTAAGTCCGGGGGGAAGAAGCGCGGCCGCGCCGCCCTTATTGCGGTGGCGTCGGTGCTCGGTTTGCTGTTGGCTGGTACCGGTGTCTACTACGGTGTCGTCACCAACCCCAACGTCAACATGGCCGCCTACAGTGACCTGCAGGACTATCAGGGTCGGGACGCCCGCCCCATCTATGATTCTCTGGTGAAGGACGGCTACACCGTCAACGTCGTCACCAACTACATGCGTACCCAAACCAACGGCACCATTATCCGCACGAACCCGCCGGCCGGCTCGAAGGTGAACAAGGAAACTCCCATCACCATCTATGTGGCCACCGGTGGTGAGCCCATTGAGGTTCCCGACGTCGCCGGCAAGAGTGTGGATGAGGCCCGCGCCACCCTTCTCCTCATGGGCATCCCGGTGGAATCCGCCACCAAGGTCCGGCCCTCGGAGCGCAGCAAGAAGGGTGATGTTATTGGCACCAGCACTCCCGCCGGGGAGAACATTCCTCCGAACAAGAGCATCCAGATTTATGTGGGTAGTGGCCGTCCGGCCGTCCGCATGCCATCTGTGATCGGGGACGAGGAGAACGTTGCCAAGGAGAAGGTCGCTAAGGCGAAGCTGAAGGTGCGGGTACAGATGACGAAGTCGTCGAAACCGCGCGGTACTGTCGTGTCGCTGAAGAATGCCGGCCAAGACCTGTCCGAGGGTGACACGGTCACCCTAGTGGTGTCTGACGGCTCGCTCATCGTCATGCCGGACCTGGTGGGTGAAACCGTGGGTTCCGCCCGCAGCATGCTGGCAGAGGCGGGCTGGGACGGCCAGCTCAACCGCTCCCGGGCCAGCACTCTCAACATTGCACGCATCGGCCGGGTAGCAAAGCAGTACCCGGCGGCGGGGGCTGAGGTGGACAAGGATTCCGCCGTCAGCATCACCGTATACGAATTGAATCTGCCGTAAGGAGGCCACCCAACAATGGAAGGACTGCTTTCCAATCGCTACGAGCTGGGGGACATCCTCGGATATGGCGGGATGAGCGAAGTTCGCATAGCTGTGGACACTGTTCTGCAGCGCGAGGTCGCTGTTAAGATCCTGCGTCCGGACCTGGCTCGGGACCCATCCTTCCTGGAACGCTTCCGGCAGGAGGCCCAGAATAGCGCAAAGCTCAACCACCCCAACATTGTCGCTATCTACGACACGGCGGAAGCCGAGACTGATGAGGGCGTGTGCCCCTACATTGTCATGGAGCTGATTCGCGGCCAGACGCTGCGCGACATGGTGCACGAGGACGGTGCTCTCTACCCGCAGCGCGCCATGCACATTGTCTCCGACCTGTGTGATGCGTTGGATTACAGCCACAAGATGGGTGTGGTGCACCGCGATGTGAAGCCCGGCAATGTCATGATTACCAGCACCGGCAAGGTGAAGGTGATGGACTTCGGCATTTCCCGCGTGGTGGACGCCCCCAGTGCCATGACGGCAACCTCCCAGGTGATCGGTACTGCCTCCTACCTGTCCCCGGAGCAGGCGCGCGGCCAGAACGTGGACTTTCGCTCAGATATTTATGCTGCCGGCTGTGTGCTGTATGAGGCCATTACCGGCCAGCCGCCGTTTGAGGGCGAGTCTGCCCTGTCGGTGGCCTACCAGCATGTGCAGGAGGATCCGGTTCCACCTAGCCACCTCAACGAGTTAGTGTCCGCTGGCCTAGATGCGGTGGTTTTGAAGGCTATGGCGAAGAATCCGGAGGATCGCTACCAGTCTGCCGCCGATATGGAGGCGGATTTGGTGACGGTGCTGCACGGGCAACGGCCGATGGCGATGAAGAGTGACGCTACCTTGGTGCAGCCGGTGCTGACCGATGAGGATATTGCCCGGATGGCGGCGGAACGCCAAGCGGCTGGTGTTGTGCCAGGCGCTGGTCTGCTGGGTGCAGGCATGTTAGGTGTCGGCGCGGCTGGCGCAGGTGCTGCTGGTGCGGGTGCTGCTGGTGCCGCCGGCGCAGGCGAGGGGAGTGGTGCCGGTGACGGTGCAGCCTCCTCCGCAACCGACCAACCCGCCAACATTGGCGAAATGATGGCGGCTGCCGCGGCGGCTGGCCAAGCTAACTCGCGACAAGCCAGCGAGGATACCAAAAACACTACCGCCGACCAGCGCAAACCCATTAACGAAAAGGGTGTGCGCTTCGGTGCGATGCGCGACGACGACCACCACCCCGGCCTCAAGAACAGTGCCGCCGGCGCTGGCGCTACCGCCACCGCTGATGCTTCCGGCGCCGATACCGCCGGCAAGGCAGAGGGTGACGGCGCTACCACAACAGGTGACGGGACCGACGCCGCCACCTCCGACGGCGCCGACGCATCTGCACACACCACTAACGGCGCCACCTCCGACACCAAGAATGGCAAAGCTGACGGCACCAATAACCTCAGCCAGCCGGAACCCCTGGAGGCACCAGTCTCCAAGAAGCAGTCGAAGCGGAAGAGCGTCCGCCGCCACTTCAAGAAACTCGGCATTGCGTTGCTCGTCCTCATTGGTCTGTCCATGACGGGCATTGTCATTACCGAAGCCGTCACCGGTGTCAGCATCTTCTCCAACCAGCTGGCCGTCCCCGACGTCACCAACCTGAAAGCCAACGACGCCACCGACCGCCTGCGCCAGCAAGGCCTGCGCGTGGATCTGCAAACGGAAGCCTCCAACACGGTTCCGCGCGGCATGGCCATCCGCACCGACCCGGCCGCCAGCACCATGGTGGCTCGCGGTGGGCGCGTCACCCTCATTGTGTCCTCCGGTAAGGGACCCATTGTGGTGCCGGATGTGCAAGGCATGAGCGAAGAGGCCGCCCGTGAGAAGCTCACCATGGCGGGCCTCAAGGTGGCCAGCGAGGTGCGCCGCGTGCCCTCCGACGAGGACATGGCTGACAAGGTGGTGAAGTTGTCCGTGCCGCTGGGCTCCACTGTATCCCCGTCGCAGGAAGTGACCATCCTGCTGGGTACTGGTGACTCTGCCACCTTCATCCCCTCCACAGTTGGTATGACGGAAGCGCAAGCTCGCAGCAACCTGGAGGATGCTGGCTTCTCTGTGAAGGTGAAGAAGATTCACTCCAGCAAGCCGAAGGGCACGGTGGTGAGCACCAGCCCGAAGGAGAAGGCCAACAAGGGCGCCACCGTCACCATTATGGTGTCTGACGGCAGCGGCATCACCATGCCGAACGTGCGTGGCCTCAGCCAGGATGAAGCGGTGCGCCAGCTGCGTGCCGCCGGCTGGGACGGCACCCTCAGCGTGAAGAAGGTGCGTACCACCAACTTCTCGAAGTCCGGCCAGGTGAAGGACCAGAGCCCCGAGCCCGGTTCCGACATTCCCGAAGATGGAACCGTTGTTCTGCAGGTCTACGATGTGAGCCTTTTCTAATGAAAATCTCTCCCACTCGTATTCTGTCCGCCCTCGGGGCAGCACTTACCAGTGCTGCCCTGGTGGGTGGGCTGCTTGCTCCCTCGGCCTCCGCCCAGGCTTCCACCGTATCCACCCCGGCTTCTACGGCCTCCGCCTGGGCTTCCACAGCCGCCACCCAAACACTTGCCCCGCAATGGATTGGCGACCCCTGGCCGGACAGCCCCGGCTTCCCCCTGCCCTACACCCCACCCGACGGGTCGGGCAGGCTCGACTTCGGTATCCGCGATACCACTCCTGCCCCCTTCACCTTGCTGAACTATGGCGGCATCCCCTTGAAGGGCCCCAACTTTGTCAATATTGGGGACTCTTACACCACCACCACCTTCTACGGGACCACTCTGGTGGAGCCCTGCTTCCGCAATGCTGTGGGGTTCGCCCCGGCGGTGGCGGCTCAGGTGAAACTGCCTCCCCGCGATGCCGCTTGCCCCGGTGCCGGGATCGAGAACTACTGGCACACCATGAAGTCCTTCCAGTTCCCTGTCCCGAAGATGCCGCAGCGACTGGCCATCAATAAGGACACGCAGCTGGTAGTGGTGAGCCTGGGTGGCAACGACGCCTACACGGAATCCATGGTGGCGCTTGCCCTCACATGTGTGGCCTCCTGGGCGAGCCCGACAGAGCGGCTGTCCAGCAACCCGTGTGAACGGCGTGTCGGTACCCGTCTGTTCAGCCGGGCGAAAGCCATGGAGCGTGCACTCACCTATGTGTTGAAGGACGCGAAGAAACGAGCGAATAAGGACGCTGTGGTTATCGCCATGGGGTACTTCAACCCCTTCCCGCCGGCTGCCGAGTACTGCTGGGAACGTGCCCTCGCCCCGGTGGGGGACCTGAAGTTTGTTCACCATCTTTTTGTGACGATCAATGAGTCGGTGCGGCGGGCCGCAAAGAGTGCTGGTGTGCTGTACTACAACCCGGCGGCAGAGGAGGCCTTTGCCCGCTCCAGCTGTGGGCTACCGTTGTACCGGCTGATCTCCATTTCGGGTTTGCCGGAGTTTGGGGTGCCGTTCCACCCCACGCTGACGGGTCACTGGAACATGTCGAAACACGTTTCCTCCCTTTATGAGGAGGAATTGGAGGCGCGGCGGCATGGCCGGAGTATTGCCCGGCAGACGTGGCAGGTTAGTCCTGGCAGCAAAGATGCCATTCTGTAGTAACAAAACTCACCTTTCTTCCCATCACTAAACGTAAGCTAGAAGCTGCACTGTAAGCTGTGGCCGACTACTCCTACCGGTCCCATCGCTCGCTACTGTGTAACCCTTGTTAGACCCAGCCCCGCGCTGGGAACACGTTTCAGTACCTGCTGTCGCCCTGCGGCAGCCAGCGATTGGAGGAAATCCATGGGACGCTACCACAAAGCGTGTCTTGCGATCGCAGCCGCCGTCAGCCTGCTAGCAGGCTCCGTATGGGGCACCGGCACCGGCTTCGCCAAAGAAATCGACCCCAACGACCCCGATTACAACACTCCCGGATTCCCGCTCCCCACCGTAGAAAACGACGAGAACGACAGCCCCCTCACCGGCGGTCGCATTGACTGGGGAATCACCGATGACACCCCCGCCCCCTTCACCGTGTTGAACTACGGCGGCCTACCCCTGCCCGTTGACAATTTCGTCAACATTGGGGACTCGTACACCACGACCGCCTTCTACGCCACCACCCTGCCAGAACCCTGCTTCCACAATGCCATTGGCTTCGCCACCGCAGTAGGTGCGCAGACCGGCCTCGCCGTCCGTGACGCTGCCTGTGCCGGCGCGGGTATTCCCTTCTACTGGCACACCATGAAGTCCTTCCAGTTCCCCGTAGCGAAGGCACCCCAACGCCTCGCCATCGATAAACACACCAAACTCGTGGTGGTCTCGCTGGGCGGCAATGACACCTACACCAACTCCATGATTGCGGTGCTGGCGGGCTGCATTGCCAGCTGGTCTATCCCCAAGTACTACAACCAGGGCAACCCGTGTGCCCGCAAGATGGCCCCCGAAATGATGCCGCGCGCGAAGGCGCTGGTGCCGGCCCTCACCTACATGTACAAGGATGCGAAAAAGCGGGCAGCTAAGGATGCCGTGGTTATCGCCATGGGCTACTTCAACCCCCTGCCGATGAACACCGAAAACTGCCTCATTGACGGTCCCGCCCCCAAGGGCGACCTGAAGTTCATCAACGAGATCTTCACCGTCATCAACCGCTCCATCCGCACTGCCGCCAAGAAGGCGGGGGTGCTCTACTACAACCCCTCTGCGGAGCAGACCTACGCGCAGACCAGCTGCGGCGCCCCGTTTGCCCGCATGATTTCTATTACCGGCCTGCCGGAGTACTCGGTGCCGTTCCATCCCACGCTCACCGGCCACTACAATGCGGCGGAGCATGTGGTGAAGCTGTACAACCAGGAGTTGACGGCTCGCCAGCGCGGCACGACCATTGCCCCGCAGACCTGGAAGGCCCCCTACCATCCAGCGAACTAGTTGCCGAGTGTGAGTAGCTAGCGCGGGTGCCGGTTGTGAGTGCTATGTGTAGGGAGTGCTGGCGTCTCGCCAGTAGACAGTTTTTTACATAGTGGTAAATAACAATTGTCTAGAAGATGAACAAGCGCCTAAGATTGTGCCTACTTGTTCGTTTGTCAAGGAGTATCACTATGCGTAAACGCCTCCAGCGCTCCCTCACCGCCGGTCTCTCCGCCGGCTTCTTACTGGTCGGGACCTTGGGACAGACAGCCGCCTGGGCTGCCACCGAGCCCAACCCCGAACCCACCCCCGGTTTCCCTCTCGCCGGTAAGTACGATTACCCGGACGATAAATCCGATATTCGCGATTCCACTCCTGCTCCCTACACCGTCATCAACTACGGCGGTATCCCCACCAAGAGCCCGAACTTTGTGAACGTTGGTGACAGCCACACCGCCACCGCCTGGATCCCCACCACTATCCCCGAACCCTGCCTCCACAATGCGTTGGGCTTCGCGCAGGTTGTGGGCCAGAAGACCGGCCTGGATGTGCGGGATGCGTCCTGCGCTGGCGCCGGCATTGAACACTACTGGCACACCAAGCCCACCTACCTGGGCGACATCCCCAAGGCTGCGCAACGCCTCGCCATCAACAAGAACACCAAGCTGGTGGTGGCCTCGCTGGGTGGTAATGACACTTATGAGGATGCCATGGCTGTGGTGGTCGCAAAGTGCACCGACTATTGGAAGAAGAAGCAGGCGTGTGCCACCTACCTGCGTCCGCAGATGATGAGCCGCGCCGAGGCATTGTCCCCCGCCATGTACTACATGCTGAAGGACATTAAGATGCGGGCGGCAAAGGATGCGGTGGTTATTGGTATGGGGTACTACTCCCCCATGCCGCGGAACTACAAGGGCTGCTGGGCGGATGGTCTGCTGCCCGCTGGCGACCTGAAGCTCATTCACGACTATGTGGTGGAGCTGAACCATCAGATGCAGATGGCTGCAAAGAAAGCTGGCGTCATCTTCTACAACCCCTCCCAGTACATCACCTTTAAGACGTCAGGCTGCGGTACTGCCCAGGATCGTCTGATCACGATGACGGGCTTCCCGGAGGTGAATACCCCGATCCATCCGACGCTGCGGGGCCAGTGGCTGTCCGCTGACACTGTAGTGAAGCTCTACAACCAGGAGCTGGCGGCACGGAAGGCTGGTACGTCTATTGCACCGGCTACGTGGACGGTTTCCTACGACACCAAGGGCTAGTTATGCAGCACCTTTAGGGGCGTTTGGGGGCGCTTAGGGGTGTGTGTCGACTAACAGAATAATGAGCACGGCAGGTGCCCTCTTTGTGGGGTACCTGCCGTGTATGTATGTTTGCTGAAAACTTTTAGGGGATGAAGTGTTCTTAAGTGTTTACACTCTGACACTCGTGACAAATTTGCGACAACTTTATTCTAGTTGTTGCAGTACTCTAGAAAACACAAGACCTGCCACCCACAAACTAAGAGAATCCACTATATTTGCAGTTTAAAGCATATTAAGTTATGACACTCCGCGTTTCCTATGCCTCACAATATGAGCATTATGAACACGATCACATTTATTAAATCATGGGTGGATGATTATTATGTCATTCGGTTGTATGCATACAACACTACTTATTTATAACAAGGAGAACCCATGCAGCACTCCACTCCCCATGCCCTAATTGCCGGCATTGCTGCCAGTCTGCTGCTCGTCACCAGCACCGGCCATGGCCTCGCCTGGGCGGACGACAATGACGACGCCGCTCCCGGAACCGTCATCAACGAGCCCGGAGCCGAAACCAACCCCATGCCCACCCCCGGCTTTCCCCTGGGCGGCAAATACAACTACCCCGCCAAAGGATCCGACTTCAACGACTCCACCCCCGCGCCCTACACCGTCATCAACTACGGCGGCATCCCCCACAAGGGCCCCAACTTCGTCAACATCGGAGACAGCCACACCGTCACCGCCTGGCTCCCCAGCACTGTCCCCGGCGACCCCTGCATGCACAACGAATTCGGATTCGCACAGGTAGTAGGACAAAAGACCAGCCTGCCCGTGCGTGACGCCTCCTGCGCCGGCGCCGCCATCGAAGAATACTGGCATACTGGCTCCACCTTCGTCGGTAAAATCCCGAAGGCCGCCCAGCGCCTCGCCATCAACAAGAACACCACGCTCGTTGTCGCCTCTCTCGGCGGCAACGACACCTACCTGGATACCGCCGCCGAACTCATGACTAAGTGCGCCAAGCGCTGGAAGAAGGGCGACGCCTGTTCACCCTACCTAGCCCCATCTATGATGGGACGCGCCCGGGTCCTATCCCCCGCTATCTACTACATGCTCAAGGACATTAAGGCCCGCGCCGCCAGCGACGCCATCATCATCGCCATGGGCTACTACTCGCCGTTCCCCAAGAACTTCGACGGATGCCCGGCCGAGAAGATTGTTCCCAAGGGTGACATAGTGTTTTTCCGCGAGTTCGTGGAGGAGCTCAACCACCAGATGCAGCTGGCTGCGAGGAAAGCCGGCGTCATCTTCTACAATCCCTCCCAGTACATCGACTTCAACACCTCCTCCTGCGGTGCTCCTTTCCAGCGGTACATCGTGACGGCCGGTGCGCCCGAGATCAACATGCCAATTCACCCCACCCTCTTCGGCCACTGGAAGTCCGCAGACACCGTAGTGAACCTCTATAACCAAGAACTGCAGGCCCGCAAGGCCGGAGAGTCCATCGCCCCCGCCACCTGGACCATCCCCTACGGCGTGCGCGGATAACTCACCCCGCTGCCGCGCACAGCTCACTGGCACGCCTTCCTGGCTTGCCCCTGAGCGTGCACGCTACACCCCTCCTACCAGAAAGGGATTCTTTTCTTTAGATAACCCCATACAACACAGCAGTGCGGCAGCCTCTTGCGGAGGGCTGCCGCACTGGTTGTGTAGTGAGTTTGGGTAGAGAGCTTGGGTAGCGAGCTCGTTTGAGGGGCTCATGCAGATGGCGAGTTAGGCCAGGGCGCCCATCGGGTCCCAGGCGGGCAGCACAATAGGCTCCTCGCCGGCGTCCACCACTGCCCGCAGGTCGGCGGGCAGGCGGTCCTTGTGGATGGCGATTTCGAACACGTACTCGTCGAACCAGGAGGCGTTCATGGTGAAGAAGCCCTTGTCGGCGATGTCCTCGCCCCAGCTGTTTTCCACCCGGAAGCGGCGGGCGTTGCCGTCATCGTCCACATCCACACCCACGAACACCATGGCATGGGTCATCAGGCTGTCGCCGTAGATCAGACGGTTGGCCTTGTCGAGGGTGAGGTCCAGGCTGTAGGCGCCCTCGTAGTCGTACAGGTGGGCGTCCCAAATGCCGAGGTCGCGGCTGGACTGCTTGTTGGTGTCGCAGCCGAACCACACCGGCTCGCCGTCAACGATGGTCTCCTTGACGGCTGTCTTCAGCACGTCGATGGGGGCGTTGAGGTAGGTGACGGGGGTGCCGCCCACCACGTTGCCCAGCCGGTCCACCGTGTAGGTTTTGCCGTATTCGCTGGTGGGGCGCGGGTCGTTGACGACGCACACGTAGTCGTCCAGGTCCACAGTGATGTACTTTTCGGCGAACTCCAGCGGGGTCATGCGCCCGGCGCGGGTGAAGTTCTTGTCCTTGTCCTGCCACTCCCACTCGAAGTCGGTGGGTGGGGTGCCCAGGTGGATGGCAAGCACCCGGTAGATGGTGCTGAGGATGTTCTGCTTCGCGGCGTCCACCTTCTGCGGGTCGGCGGCTGCCTTGCCACCCTCGGAGGCGATGAGGTCGCGCAGGTCGTGGGCGCCTTGGCGGAGCAGCGTCTGCAACGTCTCGTTGAGGGAGGCGGTGCAGCTGGAGGATTCGGTTTCCGGCATGGCGCTCTTCGGCACAACACCGTACTTCTTCACGAGGGCGACGAACATGTTCCACTGGCCGCCGTCACCGATCGGGTCGGAGAGCAGGTGGTGGACGGTGCGGTCGTCGGCATCGGCGTCCGCCAGGTCGATCATGGATTCCAGGAAGTAATTGGATTTCTCCAGCTTGTCCCAGAAGAGCATCCAGTTCTGGGAGAACTCGAAGTCTTTGACGTTGAGTTGGGTGGCGGCTGCGTAGCGCAGGGAGTTGAGGCCGGAGAAGAGCCAGCAGCGGCCGGACTTCTTTTGGTTGGTGGCCTTCCAGTCATCAAGGCGGTGGCTGACGGTCTTGTCGATGCCGACGGCGATGGTGCGGTCCATCGCGACTTTCTTGATGGGGGATTCGGTGACGGCGTTTTGCATCAGCCGGTTGATGGGGCTGGCGGCGAAGTCGTCCTGGTAGCTGGCCAGGTTGTCCGCGGAGATCATTCCGTGTCCTGTCCTTTCTCTGCGCTCGCGGGGTGTGTGGGTTGACGTCTTCCAGCCTACTCGCCTGGTCCATTGTGGTGCAGGTGGGGCGTCCGGCACGGGGTGGCGGCGCAGATTATGGTGACGGAGCTGGCGACGGGGACGTTGCAGGCGCTGGTAGACGGCACGTGGATTACTGCTTGGCGGACGGGGGCGGTGGCGGCCCATAGTGCGCTGCTCTTCGGCAATGCTCACCCGCTACACGGGGAGTTCACCGACGTGCAGCGCGTGGGCGTGGTGGGCTTGGGCAATACGGCGGCGGCGTGTCTGCATGTGTTGGCAGAGGCCCGCCCGGAGCGCTTGTTCGAGGTGACGGTGCTGGAATATAAGGATCAGCATGAGCGGTTCGCGGAGCGGTTTGGTGAGTTCCCCAATGTGCGGATGCGGTCGGTGGCCGATATGCGTGAGTTGGTGGGGGAGAAGGATGTGGTAGTGAGCGCTGCCAGCCACTTCGATGGCGACCAGTGTGAGCCGGGTTGGTTTGCGCCTGGCACTACCGTCATCCCTATTTTTAAGGTGGGCTTTAATAATCTAACTCCGGTGTTTGACCTGGTGTTTGTGGATGACGTGGAGGGGATTAAGGGGTGGGCTGGAGGCCAGAATATTGCGGATCCGGTGGAGGTTGCCTCGGTGGTGCGGGGTGAGCATTCGGGACGGACAGCGGCGGAGCAGCGCATTGTGTGCCATAACTTGGGGATTGCGTTACACGACATTTATTGGGCGTCGCGTTTGTTGGATTTAACGTGTTGTGACGGGTCCGATTCCGCCGATGGCAACAATCTTTACACTATGTCATCGACCGAGGTGGACTTGGGGGCGCCGGCTTCGCGCGTGTGGGTGTAAATTGGCACTCTTCCTAGCTGGGTTTTTGTTCACTGAGAGAAGATTTGCTTAACACTTTCGGCAAAAGTGCAACTTTTTAAACTTTTTTTCGGAATCGATTAATGGCCTTTGAAGTTGCCATTTATCCGCTTGAAATTTCGTACAGCCCATAGTTCATGGAAACACCCTGATAGAAGCAAATATCGGGTGTTAGGATCCAAACTATGAACACTCAAACCTCATTCGCTAAGCGCATCGTCGCCCTCGGTGCTGCCGCTGGCCTCGGATTCTGCCTCGCTCCCCTCACCGCAGCTAGCGCTGAGGCCGCCGAAGTAACTAAGCCTATTGCTCAGGACTGCCACTCCAATGGCGTTCCCCTCGACTTTAACGCTGACATGGTCCGTGATGGCGACCACGTCACCATCACCACCCCCGACGACGTCAAGGTTGGCGACGAGTACACTATTACCGTCGACTACCGCCCTGACACCATTATCGGAAAGCAACAGGGCGCCGATGTTATCGAAATGCAGAACATCGCCGTTCGCTGGGCCATCAACGACCCGAGTGCCTTCGTCACCGCCAAGATGCTCAACAACGGCAAGGCTCTCACCGGCCCGGCCAAGATGAGCCTGGTTGGTGGTAACCGCCTCGTCTTCTCCAACATGAACGTCGCCGTCAACGGCAAGGACACCGTCTGGTACCCGCCGACCTTCCAGGTCACCTTCAAGGCCACCAAGGCTGGCAAACTCCCCACCCTGCACCAGGTTGTCGAAGGCCCTGCCGGCCAGCGCAACAATCCGGAAAACTGGATTGTCATGGACAACCACGTCAAGCACCCCCTCCTTGGCGACAAGACCTTCCACATGAACTGTATGGCCACTGCTAAGGGCGGCGGAAACCTTGAGCCCACCCTCGCAACCGTGAAGGCTGCCCCGGGCGCCAACGGAGCCACCGTTGCCGAGAACAAGGCTGGCGACAAGAAGTCCAACAACGATGCCAAGAAGGGCTCCGAGGCGAAGGGCACCAACGCCAAGTCCTCCGAGAGCAACTCTGCTAACAGCAGCACTGTCGACTCCGACGGACTCATCCGTGAGGATACGGACTCCAGTGTTGATGCCAGCACCACCAGCACCGACGAAGGCATGCCCGGCTGGGGCATCGCCCTCATCGTGATTGTCTGCCTCGCTGCTGTCGGTGGCATCGGCTACGGTATCTACCGTGCTCAGCAGAAGAAGAAGGGCAACGCCTAAAGCTGCGCCTCGCGGATCTACTCCTCCCAACGCCACTAGCACTGGACGGTAGCACCCCGCATCTCTTCCTCAGACGGCAAGGAAATACAGACTGGGTGGACTGCACAAGCAGTCCACCCAGTTTTTTATGCGTTCGTGGTGGGGCGTTCGTGTTATCCGCCCGCATGTCGTGGCCTTCGTGTTGAGGCGTGCGTGTTGAGGCGTGCGTGTTGAGGCGTGCGTGTTGAGGCGTGCGTGTTATGCGTCTGATGACATGTCCTCGTGCAGCTGGTGCGGGTCGTCACCCTTCCCGTCATCGTTCGCATCCTCCACACCGAACTCGCCACCACGCGGCGCATCATGCGCGGCAGGCTTGCCGGCCTGCTCCGTCGGCGCATTATGGCCCGTATTGAACAGCAGGTTGAGGATAATAGCAGCCACCGCACCAATGCAGATGCCGGAGGAGAGGAACGTCTGCAGGGCAGCCGGCATAGTGGAGAACAAGGTGGGGGAGACGGCGGGCAGTAGTGCCAGGGCTGTGGGCACGGCCACCACCCAAATATTGGTGTTGGTAAACGTCACCTTGGACAAGGTGCGGACACCGCTCGCGGCAACGGTACCGAAGAGGGCGATCCCGGCGCCGCCCAGCACGGGGGCAGGAATGGCAGCAATAACTTCCGCTGCCTTGGGCAGCAGGCCCAGCACAATGAGGATGCCGCCAGCCGATGCCGTCACATAGCGGCTCTTCACCCCAGTAATGCTGAGCACGCCAATGTTCTGGGCGAAGGCCGTGTACTGGAAGGTGTTCATAAAGCCGCCCAGCATGGTGGCAAAACCGTCGGCGCGGAGGGCGTCGGCGATGCGCCGCTTGGTGATGGGGGTTTGGGTGGCTTCACCGATGGCCAGCACGTCACCGGTGGCTTCCACCATGGTGACGAGGGAGACGATACACATGGCAATGATGGCCGCCGGCTGGAATTGCAGGCCAAAGGCCAGGGGGCGGGTGACGCCCACCCAGTTGGCTTTCTCGATGCCGTCAAAGTTCACCATGCCCAGGGGGATGCACACGAGGAAGCCTGCGATCATGCCGACGAGGACGGAGATGCGGGCCAGCCAGCCGGGCCCGAAGCGTTCGATGATGAGGATAAGCAGCAGTACGCCCATGGCGATACCGATATTGAGTCCAGATCCAAAGCTGCCGTTGGCTTTTGCGGCAGAGGAGCCGCCTACCCAGTCTGCCGCCACCGGCATGAGCGTGAGGCCGATGATGAGGAGGACGGTACCCGTCACCAGGGGTGGGAAGAAGCGCAGGAGGCGGGAGAACAACGGCGCGAAGAGGATGATAAAGAGTCCCGAGCAGACGACGGCACCGTAGATGGCGCCCAGACCGTATTGGCTGCCGATGGTGACCATGGGGATGGCGGCGGAAAAGGTGCAGCCTTGAATGAGAGGGAGGCGGACACCGAAGCGCCAGACGCCGATGGATTGCACGATGGTGGCGATGCCGGCGACGAGGAGGTCCGCGGTGATGAGGTGCGGGATGTAGCTGGGATCCATTTTTCCGGCCTGGACCAGTGCGGATCCCACGAAGAGAGGGACGGCGACGGCACCGGCGTAGCAGGCGAGGACGTGTTGGAAGCCCAGGATGAGGAGCTGCCAGAACCCCGGGTTGGCGTTGACATCGGGGTGCATGGCGGTGTTGTCAGCGGGGTTGGTGCTGACGACACCAGGTTGGCTGGAGGCAGGAGAGGATGCTGGCTCGGTGCTCATGGGTGTTAGTTTACGGGCTGGGTTATGCAGTTGTGTAAGCGAAATGTGCCCTTTTAGCTGTGCGTTGGTAGATTAGGAGGGTAATCCATCGCAAAGTGCGGTGGCCGTGAAAGGACATTATGCCTAAGTCGAAAGTGACGAAGACTGACCTTTCTGAGGGTGTGAGCCGTACTCCCGTGAAGGTGAAGCAGGCGACCACCCCGATCGTGTGGCTCGTTGTTATGGGTATCTGCCTGGTGCTTGGCCTTGCCTGGATCATCATGTACTACCTGGTGGCCGGCCGTGGCATTATCCCGTTTGTGGATACTCTGGGTGCCTGGAACTACGCGATTGCCTTTGGCCTGATGGTGATCGGTCTTCTAATGACGTTGCGGTGGCGTTAGCTCGCTGCCATCTGCTTGTGGCAGTTTGTCCGTGTCGGTTTCGACCGTATCGATAGCTGCTCGAGCGATTACGTAACGTGATAATCCCCGATGCTTTGCGCATCGGGGATTTTTGTGTGGGTGCGGGTGCCACTCTCCCGCTTTAGAAAGTTATCCACAGAATCCACAGGCTGTGGATAAAGACACGTGTGCGTAGTCCAATCTATTTTCCTCTTAGATTTGTATTATGATTGCTGGTACGACAGCTAAGAATAATTATTCTGTGAATTACACCTCTGTAATTCATCCACAATGTGGATAACCCTGTGGAGAAATGTGTTGATGCCATCCGATAACCCCATCCGGTACGCATGGTCGCCGAACATTACCTGGCGCATCGTAGGCATCATCATCGGCGCCATCCTTTTCGCCCTCTCCTTCATGCCCAACGTGAGCATCGGCGGACAGATTCTCCTCATCCTCGCCGCCTTCATCGTCATCTGCAGTGGACTCGCCGGCCTCATCCGCCGCCCCCGCCTCGTCATCACTGACACCGACCTACACGTGCGTCGCACCTTCCGCGACCACGTCTACCCCCTCTACTCCATCCACGGCTTCCGCATCGACCGCCCCAGCGGCATCATCCAACGTTTCCCCATGCTCACCTTTGACATCGCCCGCGTCGAGGACTGGGCTGACCTCCGCACCGAGTACGATCAGCACCACACTCTCCCCCTACCTCTCCCCGCCATGGAGAACCGCCAACGCGATACCCTCGAGGTCGTCACCTGGGGCGATATTGGCGTCAACCCCCACCGTATTGTCGCCGACCTCGAAGAAGCCGGCATCCGCAACCTCAACAACTAACATTTCAGCGCCGCTGTCGCTTTCCGGCACCGTCACCCCACTGCGTCCGCTAGCCGCCCGCTTACGCCCCCACCGACGGAGCCATTTGCGTCGCGTGGTTCACCAGCGCCTGCATGTTCTCCACCCCAAATACCAGCGCAATAATCACCAGCACCGCCACCACCGCGGTAGCCCCCCAACCCCACGCATTCACTTGCTTCTCCGTCACATAGACGGGCAGCTCCTCCCCCGTCTCCGGGTGCAGCATCACGCCGCCCGCCTTATTGCGGCGCCGCCGAGACTTCGCCACCCACATCGGCACGAAAATGAACGCCCCCGCCACTAGGAAGCCCACCACGAAACCACCCAGGTGCGCCTGGATGGAGATACCCGGCTGGGTAATGCCAATCACCACATTCAGCATGATGACAGTGATGATGCCGGACAGTTTCGCCTTCAACGCCATCACCACCACCAGCTCCGCACCTAGCAGACCGAAGATGGCACCGGACGCGCCGGCGGTAGCGGACTCGGGGCTGGAAAACCACACCACAGTGGCGGAGCCGGCCAGTAGCGACAGCAGGTAGAGGGCGGTGAAGCGGAGCGACCCCAACGCCCCTTCCACGTCCCGCCCCAGCACCCACAGGGCGTACATGTTAAAGACAATGTGCAGCAGGCCAAAGTGCATGAACCCGCTGCTCAGAAGCCGCCAGTATTGGCCAAACCCCAGCGCGTAGGGCACCAGCACGGTGTCATTGAGCAGGGGGGAAGTGACGGAGGTGTTGAGGAATGTGCCGCCCTGGACGGAAACAACTAGATAGAGGGCGACATTGACGATAACAAGCAGCCACGTAGCGGGCGACTTCTTGAAGGTGGAGGCGAAATCGGCCCGCTGCGTGGCTGTCATATGTATATCCCCTGTGTGGAGTTTGTGGTTAGAGTTCGACGACGTCGATGGATTCGATGACGACGTCCTCCAGCGGACGATCCCGCATGTCGGTGGGAACCTTAGCCAGGGCGTCCACGACGGCCTGGGAGTCAGCGTCGACAACCTCACCGAAGATGGTGTGGTGCATGTTGAGCCACGGGGTGGGGGCGACGGTGATGAAGAACTGGGAACCGTTGGTGCCGGGGCCGGCATTGGCCATGGCAAGCAGGTAGGGGCGGTCGAAGGTGAGTTCGGTGGTGAACTCGTCCTCGAAGCGGTAGCCGGGGCCGCCGGTGCCGGTGCCGGTGGGGTCGCCGCCCTGGATCATGAAGCCATCGATGATGCGGTGGAAGATGGCGCCGTCGTAGAACGGGCCTTCCTTGCCGCCTTTGGCGTTGGGGGTGGTGTAGTCGGCGGAGCCGTCGGCGAGGCCGATGAAGTTCTTCACGGTCTTGGGGGCGTGGTTACCGAAGAGCTCGATAACAATATCGCCCTTGTTGGTGTGCAGGGTCGCTTGTGCGGTTGCTTTGCTCATGTATCCCATCGTGCCAGGTTTATGGGATTCTCACCATCTGTTGGTGAATTTTCGCAGATTGGTGGTGCAAAGTTTGAGCTGGTATGGCACGCTTAAGGCATGAATATTAAGCAAGCTGTATCCGTGGTCAAGAAAGTGGCGCCACTCATTCCAGTGTTCGGTAACTGGAAAAAGGCCACCGGTGCTTACCTCGCCATCCAGTACGTTGCTCCCCTGGTCCTGGAGCTGCTGAACAATAAGAAAAAAGAGCTGGAAGTAAAGTACAACAAGCAATAATCCTGAGCCGGAGTAAGCGCTAGTAGAGCTAGTACAGCTGGTACCGCGGATTACAGCTTTACTCATAGTTGCGCGTGCACGTCGTGGTTGATTAAGCACGACGTGCACGCGCGATTTTTCTTGACCCTTATTATGGCCAACTATTCGCCCCGGTTATCCCGCTATTCGGCTCGTTGGTCCACAATTGTTGGGGGAATGCACTGGTTGGCGATTATTGCTTCTTAACTGGGGGAATGCTGACCGGAAGATAGTAGGTCGCCACCTCAAAGTAGGCGGACTTTTCCGCTTTAAAAGGGGTCACCGTTGGCTTCATTGAAGGTTGCTGACGGTGCAGACTTTCCCGCGCAATGCCCAGATAGTCGGGGTCGTTGGATTCCCGCGGATCCGCCGCAAATCTGGTGAAACCAGCAAAGCGTTGAGCAAAGTTGAGATGCTTCACGAAGGAATCTTGCGGATTGTTGTAGTAGAGGACATCTTTACTCGTCAACAGGGAAGGTTTCTTGGCCGCCACAAAGGGGGATGCCGCCAGCATTTCGATGGTGTTATGGGTGAAATCAAACTGGAGAAGCCCAAGGAGGCCATTCCCACCGTCGTAATACTCCTGGTAATCCTGCAATATGTGGATAACGGCATGGCCCTTATCGTTGCGGGTAACGATCGTCCCTGAACCAGCATTGTGGCCGCTGAGCGTCAAAAATATTTGGTCATTTTTTCTGATGAAGTCATCCCACAGGTGCTGGCCATACGTTCCCGTTAAACGGACCTGGTTACCCTCAGGTTTCAGAATCTCATGAGTGGTCAAGATGACAGGCAAGCTGGGGTGCTGGTCAATGACTCTTTGGGCCCACTGGAGAACACGATCACTGGCCTGGTATGCCAGTGCCAGAACAAGAAAACTGTGCCCTTCAGCAGTGAAGATATGGTACTCGGACTCGTTATTGAGTTCGACAAAACGCTCCCGGAACGTCGGATTACGGCGAGCACGGTCCACAGAGAACCAGGTGGAGAACAGAGGATAGTTCTGCGGCATTTTCCCATCAAGGAGAGATGGGTTTGTCTTTACCTCAATCTCACGCGGGAAATGGATTTTCTGCGCGCCATCGTTCGCATAGTAGCCGGCTTCTTCCGCGATTTTATTCGCTGAACCTCCCACTACTGGGATGGGCCCCATATCGTGATTTCCTGGTGCCACCGAGTAGGGGATTCCAGCTTGCTCCAAGGTGCGCATGGCGACGTCCGCGGCCTTCCACTGGCCTTCCTGAATGGAATTATCAACAACGTCGCCTAGGTGGACAGCGAACTTCAGACCAAAGGCCTTTTTGTTCTTCACCAGCCATGCGGTTTGAACTTTGTAAGGTTCGCTGCCGTACTTTGTCATGAAGTGATCGCCGGCTGGAAAACTACCGGCGGACTCATACTGGGTGTCGGGAAAGACCGCCATGGTGAAGCGGGACGCTAGCGGCGCAGTTTCCGCATGGCCCGCTGGTAGCGGGGATACGAGGGAGAATGTGACTGCTGTTAGCAGGGCAGAGCACGCCACTGCACTTGAAACCTTGATCTTCATGGGACACAGGGTAGTGTGCGGAGGTTGTAGCAATCCGACTGCCCTGTGGCCTACTGCTAAATAGAACACGAACAGAGTTAATGGAGGATAAACGGCAGACCTACAGGAAAAGCAGTAACGACAGCGCCATTACCGCCATGCCAGCGATAAGACCGTAAATGGCGTGGTGGTGCTCCCCGTATTCCTCCGCGGTGGGGAGTAGCTCGTCGAATGAAATAAACACCATAATGCCAGCTACTGCCGCAAACACTACGCCAAAAACGGTGTCAGTCAAGAAGTTTCGGAGCACCAGCCAGCCAATGAGCGCCCCTAGCGGCTCCGACAACCCCGACGCAAAGGAGAGCCAAAAGCCTTTTTGCGGGAGCCGGTAGCGTAGTAAACGGGGACCGAGACGGCGATACCTTCGGGGATGTTATGGATGGCGATAGCTACCGCCACGGGGATAGCAAGGGAGGGGTCTTGCAGTCCGGAAAGGAATGTGGCGAAGCCTTCCGGGAAGTTGTGAATGGCAAGGGCTGCGGCGGTCATGAGGCCGGTCCGCATGAGTTTCTTGTTCTTCTGGTTGTCGTAGTCTTCTGGCTTGTGTACCTCGTGCGGGTTAGTGTTCTCCGGCACGGCTTTATCCAGCAGCGCAATGATGAGGATCCCGGCGAAGAAACCGGCCGCTGTCACCCAGGATGCCCAAGTAGGGGAGTGGTCCTTCACGATGGCATCCCGCGCTGTGGGCATGATTTCTACGAAGGAGACGTAGATCATGACGCCGGCGGAGAAACCGAGAGACACCGCAAGGAATGTGGCGTTGGTGCGTTTAGCGAAGAACGCAATGGCGGAGCCGATGCCGGTGGCCAGGCCGGCTAGGAGTGTGAGGGTGAAGGCGATAGCGGTAGGGGTCACGTGAGTTCTCGCTTTTCATGTGGTTCTCGCGTCCAACCTTCGCCCCCACACACGCGCCTTCACGGGGGCACAAAAGCTGCGCTGACCTGAATGTTTCTTTCTGCTGGTCATCGTTTGGGCAGAAAAATGACGAGCCTCCGAGGCCTGAATCCACCACCCCAAACCAATCACTTGGCCCAAGTCTGGGCTAGGTTTCAGAACCATTTAACGGAGATTACCTGCCATGCTACCTCAGACCCGCGTAATAGTTAGTATTACCTAAGTTTGTGTGGCTTTAGCTACCGTTATAACAGCTTCCTGAGATCGAGTAGTTTTTCTCCTTGTTCCGTAAGTGTGAACACCAACGGACGTTTGTTTACTGCCTCGATGAGGCCTTTGTCAGTGAGGGATTTCAACACTGAGCGTACAGTTTGTTTCGACCGTTCGAGGAAATCGGCAACTTCGTCGAGCGTGACACCATTCCTGGGTCCAAACAGAAGCACTTGTCCCAACATAAACAGGGTCGCAATCTGGTAATCACCAAGATCCTTCTCGGTCTTCTTGAGGGTGTCTATACGCTCTTCCAGGCTTCTGAGGCTCCGCCACCGGACACGTAACTGCTCCTCCAAATCATTCTGTGCGGCTAGGAGCATAGCGAGCATATTGTTAACAAAAACGTCGCTTCGCCTCTGTTCAGTGGGTTCTCTACATGAGCAAAGGCTTTGTAATATTTATCCTTCTGCTTCCTAACTTGTGCAGACAAGGACAGAGCCGTTGGTGCCGATAGGACCTGGCGCAGCTTGAGAGCCAGTAGAAAACGACCGAACCGTCCATTACCGTCATAGAACGGGTGGGTGTGTTCAACCATGAAATGGGCCATGAAGGCGCTGACGAGCCAAGGTCTGCTGTCATCGGTGCTGGCATCAAGCATCACGCTCAGGCGGCTCTTAATTTCGTCCTCTCCGTACACACCTTTATGGACCGCTGAGTTTGATCCATCTGTGATATATACCGGGCCTGCACGAAAGAGCTCTCCATCTGGTTAGTTGTCTTTCGTGACCTCGGCACCAAGTAGTTGATCGTAAAGTGCGCGCAGACCTTCCAGCGTCTGGGGAAACTCGGAGTCTTGGCTGTCATCTTTTTGAATGAGCAGCTTAAAGGTGCTCACCATTTCATGAAAACGCTTAGGTGGGGTGGAGTTATCGTTGTGTGTAGCTGTATCCAGTGCTTCAGCCACTTCCTGCCTGCTTGATTGGACGTTCTCAATTTCGTTTGTAGAGTGAATTTCCTCCACGAGTAGCGTCCCTAAGAAGTGGTATCGAGCGACTCTTGGCAGCATTGTCCACAGCCTCTGGACCTCATTCTCTGTTCTCCACACCTTTTCTTCAAGAAGCACCCTATTTTATAGAAACCATGATTTTTATAAAATAGGCTCACTCTACGAGCATCCTTATTTATCGGAATCGTGAGTTTTATAAATATGGGGCCTACTATGCACCCTCTATTTGCTAAAAACAGCGATTTTATCAAATAGAGATGAAAAGACAACAGATATAAAGATAAACAGTCCGGCTCCCCGCAGAAATGCTTTCACCAGTCAAAATAAAGAAAAGCGCAGGTTCTGTACTACCTGCGCTTTTGTAATTGTGGAGCATAGGGGAATCGAACCCCTGACCCTGTCTCTTATACACATCTGACGCTGCCGACGATACTCCTTGTGT
>NZ_CAMXWW010000013.1:0-21034 GCF_947252745.1 uncultured Lawsonella sp.
CCAGGCAGTACCGGGAATCCTTAGCCGAAAAAGCACACATTTTGTCACTTAACCCCCACCCGCAAACGGTCCGACCGCCCCGCCACACCAAATGCAGCTACCTACATGCAGCTACCTGCCATTTTTTCGCTTGGTAGCCGGGTGTAGGTAGCTGCAAACGCGGAAAAGGCGCCGCGCCGGGCGCCGCCAAACGCCCCCGCCGGCCCGCGCCAGGGCGACGCCAGGGCGCGTCCGCCCCAACCACGGACGCGCCCCAGCAACCGCCTACTTGCGGCTGTGCGGCGAGGTCAACAGGGAACCCTGCCACTGGCCAAAACGGTCCGCCTTGGTCTGCGCCAATCCGGCGAGCTGGGCGGATTCGGAGATTTCGCCAGCTGGGATGACGCCGGGCTTGCCTGCGCCGGGGGTCATGAGCCAGATGCGCCCGCCGTCGGCAAGATTGCGAATCGCGTCTACCAGGGTGTCTACGAGATCCCCGTCCTCGGCGCGGTGCCAGAGCAAGATCATGTCACAAAGGTCGATGGAGTCTTCATCGAGCAGTGCCTCACCAATGGCGTCTTCGAGCGCTTCGGAGATGGAAGAGTCTGCGTCTTCATCCCAGCCAAGCTCCTGCACAACCTGGCCTTTGGTTACTCCTAGGCGTGCGGCGTAATTGTCTCCCCCGGTGGCTACCAAGGTGGGCGTCCTCCTTATTTTGAATGTTTGCTTCCCATACAGCTTAGCGCCGCCCTCCACCTTTAGCCTTTGGTACAAGGTATGACTTTTCACCCCCGCCAGGCCCCCGTCACGCCCCCGCCGCGCCCCCGCGACCGCCAACAATCCAGCACGCAGCCGCCCTAACGCCACCCCACGCGTAGTCGGATGTGACTGAAACACTCTAGACTTGGCCGGAGAACGTTACCTACAACACGAAGAGGAGTGCACGTGGCTGAGAACGCTGATCACGCTGCTAATGCCGAGAAGGTGGAAAACACTGACGTTTACGGCAACCAGCATGACACTAATATCCCCCTGCTTCGGGACGGTGTTGCGTCCTACCTCCATGATTCCGATCCGGAAGAGACGCAGGAGTGGATGGATTCCCTCGATGGTCTTCTGGAGGCTTCTGATCCGGAGCGCGCCCGTTACCTCATGTTGCGCTTGATTGAGCGCGCGAATGCACGACGTGTGCCGTTGCCGGCGTTGTCTTCGACGGACTTGGTGAACACGATTCCGACGAAGTTGGAGCCGGAGTTCCCGGGTGATGAGGAGATTGAGAAGCGTTACCGTCGTTGGATTCGTTGGAATGCTGCGGTGATGGTGCACCGTGCACAGCGCCCGGGCATCCAGGTGGGTGGCCACATTTCCAGTTACGCGTCTGCGGCTGCGCTGTATGAGGTTGGTTTTAACCACTTCTTCCGTGGCAAGGATGCGGAGCAGGGCGGTGACCACATTTTCTTCCAGGGTCACGCGTCGCCGGGTGTGTATGCCCGTGCGTTTATGGAGGGTCGCCTGACGGAGGATGATCTGGACGGTTTCCGTCAGGAGCATTCGCGTGAGCAGGGCGGTTTGCCGTCGTACCCGCACCCGCATGGCATGCCGGATTTCTGGGAGTTCCCGACGGTGTCCATGGGTCTTGGCCCGATGAATGCGATTTACCAGGCTCGTTTTAACAAGTACCTGCAGGATCGCGGCATCAAGGATACGGACAAGCAGCATGTGTGGGCTTTTCTTGGCGACGGTGAGATGGACGAGCCAGAATCCCGCGGCCTCCTCCAGATGGCGTCGCTGTATGGCTTGGACAACTTGACCTTTGTGATCAACTGCAACCTGCAACGTCTTGATGGCCCGGTGCGTGGCAACGGCCAGATCATCCAGGAGCTGGAGAGCTTCTTTGTGGGTGCTGGCTGGAACGTGATCAAGGTTGTGTGGGGCCGCGAGTGGGACGAGCTGCTGGAGAAGGACACCGAGGGTGCCCTTGTTCACATCATGAACACCACTCCGGATGGTGATTACCAGACGTTTAAGGCCAATGACGGCGCATATGTGCGTGAGCACTTCTTCGGCCGTGACCCGCGCACGCTGAAGCTGGTTGAGGATCTCACGGATGAGGAGATCTGGGCGCTGCGCCGCGGTGGCCATGATTACCGCAAGGTCTACGCCGCCTACAAGAAGGCGCTGGAGACCAAGGGCAAGCCGACGGTGATTCTTGCGCACACGGTGAAGGGCTACGGCCTGGGTCACAACTTTGAGGGCCGTAATGCTACGCACCAGATGAAGAAGCTGACGTTGGATGATCTGAAGCTGTTCCGCGATAAGCAGGGCATTCCGATCTCTGATGAGGAGCTGGAGAAGGATCCGTATCTGCCGCCGTACTACCACCCGGGCCAGGACGCGGATGAGATTAAGTACCTGCAGGAGCGCCGCAAGGAGCTGGGCGGGTACCTGCCGGAGCGTCGTGAGAAGTTCACCCCGCTTGAGCTGCCGGACTTTGAGAAGTCCTTTAAGGCCATGTTCAAGGATTCCGGTTCACAGCAGGTTGCGTCCACTATGGCGTTGGTGCGTACGTTTAAGGCGTTGATGCGTGATAAGGAGATTGGTCGCCGCGTGGTGCCGATCATCCCGGATGAGGCGCGTACCTTCGGCCTGGACTCCTGGTTCCCAACGCAGAAGATTTACAACCCGAACGGCCAGAACTACGTGCCGGTGGATCATGATCTGCAGCTGTCCTACCGTGAGGCAACGGATGGCCAGATTCTGCATGAGGGCATTAATGAGGACGGCTCGTCGGCGTCGTTTATCGCAGCGGCTACGTCCTACGCCACCCATGGCGAGCCGATGATCCCGATGTACATCTTCTACTCCATGTTTGGTTTCCAGCGCACGGGCGATAACTTCTGGGCTGCTGGTGACCAGATGGGTCGCGGTTTCATCATCGGTGCCACCGCTGGCCGTACCACGCTGTTTGGTGAGGGTCTGCAGCACATGGATGGCCACTCCCCGATCCTGGCGTCCACGAACCCGGCGATGGTTGTGTATGACCCGGCGTTTGCGTATGAGATGCCGTACATCATCTCCAAGGGTATTGAGCGCATGTATGGCTCGAACCCGGGTGAGGATGTCATGTACTACATCACCGTGTACAACCAGCCGACTCACCAGCCGGCTCGTCCGGAGAACCTGGATGTTGAGGGTCTGCACAAGGGCATCTATCTTTACGACGCTGGCGATACCTCCAAGGAGCACCACGTCTCCTTGCTGGCGTCCGGTGTTGGCATGCAGGCTGCGCTGAAGGCGCAGGAGATCCTGCAGGACAAGTTCGACGTCGGTGCCGCGATCTACTCGGTGACCTCCTGGGTTGAGTGTGCTCGCGACGGTGCACGTCTGGCCAAGGAGCAGCTGCTTAACCCGGGTGAGGACGTTGGTACGCCGTTTGTCACCGAGAAGCTCAAGCAGACTGAGGGCCCGTACATTGCTACGAGCGATTTTGCTACGGACCTGCAGGAGCAGATCCGCCCGTACGTACCGGGTCAGTACATTGTGCTGGGTGCGGACGGCTTTGGCTTCTCCGATACGCGTGAGGCTGCACGTCGCTTCTTCAACATTGACGCTGAGTCCATGGTTGTCGCAGCGCTGATGGGTCTGGCTAATGAGGACAAGATCGACATGTCCGTGGCAGCGCAGGCTGCGAAGGACTTCAAGATTGATGATCCGACCGCGGCTAAGCCGGATCAGAAGGGTGAGGAGACCGGCCCGGAGAACGCGGCTGAGTAGCAACCACATCCAGTAGTCGCTCGATCGCCGCGGCCACCGCGCCCGGCGCATCAAGCGGCGGCATGTGGCCTGAGCCGGGCAGCACCTGCAGGTACGCCGAGGGCCACATTGCCGCCAACCTGAAGGACTGCGATACGGGGGTTACGCTGTCCCTATCGCCCACCAGGATGTAGCCCGGCATACCGTCCAGCACCTCAGCCGCGCCGACTTCGGAGTGCGTCAACAGATCGTCGAAGAAGCCGCGGTAGGTGCTCAGCGGGGTGTTTTGGATCATGTCTGCGTGCAGACGAATCACGCTTAGCGGCACCGGCCTGAAGTAGAACCCCATCGCCAGCACCGGCGCAATCGTGCGCGTGATTCCGCGACGCATGCCTTCGGCAAAGTGCGGGGTAAAGCGCACAACGTATTCCAAAAGCCGTCCCAAAGGACCAGCCAGCATCTGCGGCAGGCCGTGGACGGTAAACGGCTCCACTGCCGAGGAGATCTGCACGCTGCCCGCCCACTGGAAGGCGTCCGGATGCCTGCGCATCAGCGACAACGACACCGGCCCGCCTAGCGAATGCCCCACCACAATCACCGGCCCCGTCACCTGCAGGTGGGTGAGGACGTTGATGAAGTCATCGGCAGCGTCGTCAATGTTCAAAAGCTCCGGCGGGCACGGACCGGAAGCGCCGTGGCCGCGAAGGTCTACCAGTACCTGCCGCGCACCCAGCGGCCGCAGGCGGTCCACTACCAGCGCGAACGATTCGGAGGCGATGTTAAACCCGTGGACGTACAGGATCGTCGGACCCGCATCAGGCCCGATGTCGTAGTAGCGCACGCGGCCAACCACACCTGTTCTGTCGGGGTTTAACATGGCATCCACCCTATTATGTAAGGCATGCTTTCAGAGCTTTCGCTGCTTATTCAGGACCACTTCGACATCAACCCGGACCCCGCCGCTGCGCTTCGCGACTCGGAGCTGACCTCCCTTGACATGATCGAGCTGGCCGTGCGCATTGAGGACCGCTTTGGCGTTCGCATCACCGAAGAGGCCTACGCGCAGTGCGAGACGCTCGAAGACCTAGCCGGCTACATCGAGCAGCACGCTAGCGCTGGATAAACTGCTCGATCACCGCGTTGACGGCCGCCGGGTTGTCGGCGTTAGTGTTGTGCGCAGCCTCCGGGATCACGTGCAGCGCCAGGCCCTCGTCCGCCGCCCAGCGCTTGCCCATCTCCCCAATCCCGCCGGTCCGATCAAACTCCCCCACCACCAGTGCTGCCGGACAGGGTAGCTCCCAGGGCTTTTGCTTACCGACGCCCCTCGCCACCGCCTTAAACGTCACATCCGCAAGCGCCACGTATTCGCTCTTGGTGTATTCCTTGAGCATCGTGCGCGTGAGTTCTTGGGCTTTGGGGGTGTGGGAGGTTTCGCGTGGGGCGTCGTCAAGAATCTTGTCCCAGGTGCGCAAGTGGAGGAGCGGGCCGACGTGCTTGAGGCCAGCGATGAGTAGGGGGTTCCAGTATTCGCGGGTGAGTGGCATGGTGCCGATGCCGATGAAGCCGCTGGCCAGCGCTGGTTCGAGTTGTAGGAGGCGCTGCGCGACGACGCCGCCGAAGGATTGGCCGACCAGTACCGGGCGCGTGATGTTCTCGGCGGACAAAATTGCGATGAGTTCGCGGGCGATGCGGTCCACGCTGATCGCGCTGAGTTCGTATGGACGCGACATCCCATGCGCCGGCCCATCCCACACAAACGTGTTGGCCTTGCCTGCGAAGTGGGCAAGCTGCGCGCCGAAGAGCCGGTGATCCGTGAGCATGCCCGGCAGAAACACCAGCCAGGGGGCGCTTTCTCCTGCAGCGCGCGATACCCAGTAGCGGATGTCCCCGTGCGGGGTGCGATGCGTTTCCATGCCAGCGTTCATGCCTGCGTTCATGCCTGCGTTCATGCCCGCTAGCTTTCCACACTGGAGACTGCGCATACAGGTTCCCTCCTTCTTATCCTCTACTTCTAAAGTTGCCGGAGTTACCCATTCCCCCTATACTTTTGACCACAGTGGCGGCGTTGAAACACACGTACCGCGCTAATTCCGGCGGCCGGATCACTTCTTGTGGTTTGGCCGCTGAGCTTTTCAAAGGAAAGTACATGCTTATCGCCTACCTCGATGAGTTCGGACACTAAGGCCCCTACATTCGTCACGACCATCGCAAATACAACACTCACCCGTGTTTTGGCTATGCCGGTTTCCTCTTGCCAGCAGACGATGTCAGACGTATGGGCGGATACTTCAAATACGTAAAAGAAAAGCTGCTTGCCTGGGAAATTGAACACTCCGACATTCCCGCCGATCGGTGGGAAAAGAAAGGTTCGGCTCTCCTGACGACTGCGAACATCAGTCAGTACAGTGATGAGATTTTTCCAGCTCTCAGTCGCATCTACCGCAAACTTGGAGAGCTCAATGGCCAAATATTCTTCTACGGTCAGCAGAAACCCATTGGGCCGGTAAGCGAGACAAAAGAAACCTCTCAAGATCGTGAAAACCACTGTCTCATCCAAGCTATTAATCGGCTTGGAAAACTAGCCTCCGATAAAGGAGAGCGTCTCATGGTCATAATGGATGCCACCGACACAGACAACCGGGAGCGTGCCGTAGCCACACTCGCAGCCACGATCTATTCGCGGAATAACAAAGAGAATCGCAGCGTAATCGAAGTCCCCCTCCAAACTGAAAGCCACCTATATAACACTGTCCAAATGGCGGACTGGACATGCGCGCTTCTAGGGAGACTTACCGATTACCACTTTGCGGAGAGTTCCGAATTCTCCTGGGCAGTCGACTTGGGACGTGATGTGTTCAGGCTATCCGAGCCCACATTAAACTCCATCATTTGGTCAAACCTTGCCTCTAAGGATTCTAAGTGTTTTCCTGAACAACTCATCAACACCACTCGATTCTGGGAAATCGAACAACGCAGAGAGTCCCAACGCGAACGCAGGGACCTCAAAAACAGGGGAATGTTCCAGCGCCTCATTTCAGCAGGAACACCCGAATTACATGCAAAACTAGAGCAAATCCGGAGCGAAGCAGAAAAACAAACGCCTTACCAGCCGGAAGCCACGTGAATTAAGGCCTAGGGATGCGAGCCAGCTTCTCGGTGTCTACAGTTGTTCGGTTGACGATGAGACCTCGAGGGGACTCAGAACCCGCTCCTGCCTCACGCAAACGAAAAATCCCGCGGCCACCTGGGAAGGAGGTGACCGCGGGATTTCCGCTGTTTTATTAACCGCCGAATCAGTTGAAACGGAGAATCTGATTCCGCTTGGAAGTGGGCTACCAACTCCGCTTCCATGAGTTAGCTTAGCCTAACCTGACCGCCTAGCAACAGGGGGTAAGGCAACCCTACCCCCGTCCGCTAGTCAGCCACGAAGAAGCGCTGGTAGTTCACAAACTCGTCCATACCCACTGGGCCAAGCTCGCGGCCTAGGCCGGAGTTCTTCACGCCACCAAACGGCAGCTCAGCGCCGCGGGCCTGCGGGATGTTCACGTGGATCATGCCGGTATCAATCTTGGCGGCAACCTTCTTCGCACGCTCCTCATCCTGCGACATCACGGCGCCACCCAGGCCGTAGTTGGAGTCGTTCGCCACCTCGATGGCCTCCTCTTCAGAAGACACCTTGTACACGGCAGCGACGGGGCCGAAGAACTCCTCGTAGTAGATGTCTGAGCCCACCGGGATATCCGTGATCACGGCCGGGGCGAAGTAAGCGCCCTCGCCGTCGATGGTGCCGCCAACGTGCAGGTTTGCGCCAGCGTCGACAGCCTTGCCAACTTGCTCAACAAGCGTCTCGGCTGCGTCGCGAGACGAAAGCGGGTAGTACTCACGCTTCCCCGCCGCACCTGGGTTCAGCGGGTCACCCTTGACATACTCGCCGGCCAAACGCACCAGCTCTGCCACGAAGTCGTCGTAAATATCGTCCATAACAATCATGCGCTTGTTGGAGGTGCAGGCCTGGCCAACGTTGGAGATGCGCTTCTTCCACGCAGTCAGCGCAGCCTCGGCCGGGTCAGCGGCGTCCAGCACCACGTATGCGTCCGTGCCGCCGAGCTCCAACACGCACTTCTTCAAGTGCTCGCCAGCCTGCGCGCCGATGATGCGCCCGGCGCGCTCAGAACCGGTCAGCGACACGCCTGCGATGTGCTTGCTTGCAATCAGGTCCGCCACCTGGTCGTGGTTTGCGTACACGTTGGTAAACACGCCCTTGGGCAGGCCGGCTTCTTCCAAGATGTCCTGGATGATCTGGCCGGAGCGCGGGCAGATCTCGGCGTGCTTCACAATCACCACGTTGCCGGCCATGATCGCCGGCGCCGCAAAGCGCGCTACCTGGTAGTACGGGAAGTTCCACGGCATGATGCCCAGGATCACGCCCAGCGGCACCTTGCGCATGACGGCGGTGCCGCCCTTGTCGGTGGGAATCTCCTGGTCCGCACCGAACTCGGCACCGTGGTCGGCGTAGTAGTTGAAGATCTCTACAACGTCATTGATCTCGCCGTCGCCTTCCTTGACGGACTTGCCCATCTCCGTTGCGATGATCTTCGCCAGCTCACCCCTGCGCTCATCAAACAGCGACGCCGCCTTCTTCAACAGCGGTGCCCGATCCTCGTAGGACAGCTCACGCCACTGCTTGAAAGCGCTAACGGCAGTGTCCACCACTTCTTCTAACTCGGCGTCCGTGATGTAGCCGAAGGTCTCCTCAACCTTGTTGTTTGCGGGATTTTGTACTCGATATGCTTTAGACATACGCCCAAGCGTACGTGCGCTGCGTCACTCTCGCTACGAAGTTCCCACGCTCGGCCAACGCCTCCACGCCCGCCGCAAAGGCCTCGATTTCCTCGGCAGTTCCCACGATTCGCTCGCGGCAGGAGTAGGTCCCGTCGGGCGCGCGCCGCCAGCGCGTGAACCACACCTCGCCAGGTTCCCCTTCAGGCAAAAGGAGCATTTGCTTCTCGACGCCCCAACGCTCCCCCCTCCCCATCCCCTCCACCTCAAACACGTATTCCAGCACCGGGGGCTGCCCTTTCGTAACGCGCTCTTCCACGGAACTTTCCGCCTCCGGGCGAATCGCAGCGTGAGACAGAGCGTGCGTCGGGGTGTGCGTCGGGGTGTTCTTCGACCGTGCTTCCTGGGTGTTCTTCGGCCGTGCCTCATGGGGCACCACAAGTGTGGTTGTCATGGTTGGGGACCTTCCATTTGCTTCATTCTTTTCCGTGCGCGCCAAAGCACCAGTAACTGCACCAGCTAAGGTGCGTGCTTCCGCACGGGATTCCGTGCGTGCTTTAGCGCGAGACGAGAGGTTCGTCTTCCCCAACGGCCTCTACAAGCTCTACAAACGTGTTGCTTCTCTGTGCTGATATTGCGTCACACCCGCCCCGCCAGCAACCCTCAACCACTGCTTGACGCCCCCGTTTACTGAACCTCAACTTCAGCTTCATCCACCCCTGGTCTTCCGCCTTGCCACCAGCCCAACCCCCACTTCGCCACCCGCCTGCCGCCGAGACCCCACTGCCCTGCCGCCAAGACCCACCGCGTACACGAGTCCGTGTGCCGTCGGAACCTCTGGGGGTCCTTTTCGGAAATGCGGCAGCATGTTGCCAAACCGGGAATAGTTGCATTCACTGCCAGGTATTTGCCAGGTACGGCCTCAGGTATGGCCCCGGCCCGGGACCGACCCCCGGGCTCGACGAAAAGTCGTCTAGCAGGCAGCAAAACCCTGCTAGACGACATTGAAAACTGCCCTCCATTTCCCCACGTCGAATGTAGGGACATTTGGCAGATTTTGCGTTGTCGTCTAGCAGTGAACTCGGAGCGCTAGACGATAACGACAAAGATGCAGGTCGCGGCTCAAAGCTAGAGCATCCGCACCATCAGCACGCCGGCGAAGATAATTGCGAGGCCAACAAGTCGCACGCTGTCCATGGGCACCCGGCGCGCGCCGAAGGCACCGACGGATTCCATAAGCTGACCGCTGGCGATCGTGCCCGCGTTGAAAGCGATGACCGTGGTCGCGGTACCCAGGATTGGAGTGAGGCCAGCGCCGCCGATGACAAAGATCGCGCCAACAACACCACCGAGCCACATCCACCACGGCGCGGGTTTCAGTGGCGTGACAAGTTGACGCGGGCTGGTACACAACACGGCAATCAGGAGGATGACCGCGCCCACCAGCAGGTTGATCTCGCTGGCAAACAGGGGCGAGCCCGCAAGTGTGCCTACGTAGCCATTGATTGCGGCCTGCATTGCGCTGCCCACGCCGATGGCTACGCCGAGTAGTCGGTAAACCCACACGCTGGCGCCGAGATCCGGGTCTTCGCTAATGGCGGCGGGCACGGTGCCGCGCCGCAACGGAAGCACACGCAACACCACGGCAATGCCCAGCAGCACAACCAGCGCGCTACCCAACCGCCACACAGACACGTCCACCTGGCGGCCACGGAAGAGCCCGAAATGATCGATGGCCAGGCCCATGATCACCTGGCCCAAAATGGGCAGCACCACGGTTTGGACTGCGCCGAGTTTGGGAAACAGCAAAATGTTGCCAATGACAAACGTGGCCCCGAAGAGGCCGGAGAGGTAGGCCCACGGTGGTGGCGTCGATAAGAAATGGGGCACAACGTGACCCTGCAGGATCAGCGTGGCCACCGCCGCGAGCGTGAGTGCGACCGTAAACGAGATCAGCGCGGAGACAATCGGCCGGTTGTTCACGGCCAGGCGAAGCCGCGCGTTCGCCGCGGTCTGGACGGGGATGAGCGCGCCGACCAGCAGCGCGAGAAACAGGTAAAGCATCTGGCGCTAGGCTACGCCAAAAATCTTATCCATCCATACATCGAGGAACGAATGCCGCGGCAGGTAGTCCTGCAGACGAGGCCTTTTGAGGAACTTGTCAGCGTACGACTCAAAATCCTGCTCCATCAAACGAACGTTCTCGTTGAACTCATTAACCGGTGTCACAGATGACATAGGGGTTGCAGGGGTCATTTTGTATCCTCTCCTTCCTCAGTTTCAGTCGGTGGCTCTGATTCTAGCTGTCCGCCACGCTTCGGGACGAACAACGGCACACTTTTTGTAACGGAAGGATCCGCAACCATTACAAGGAGTAGCAAAGTGGACAAGTAAGCAAGACTTTTGCGATCACGCTCAAGGTCTAGTGACCCAGGATCCACAGCGTCAATTGCAAAGAAACCATAGAGCTCGCCTGTTTTTGAAATGATTCCGCGACTCATGTAGCACCCATATGGCTCATCACCTGCGGTGTCTGCGCAGTAAATAATGTCGCCGTCACGTAGTCTTTTCCAAGTCTCTGAATTCTCATCAAAGATTCTTTGGGACGATACTTCGCGGCGATGAATCCCCATCCCGTGTGGCATCGCAGTAAAGAAATAGCGCCCATCCGAGTCTTGATCAACCACGAACACTTGTGCACGAACCTGAACCGGGAACAGAATTCTGCATAGTCCCATGATCGGGTCCCATGCCACACCAATTCTCGAAGAAGGTTGCGCCTCACCTTGATTTTCAAAAACCGAAGCCAAACTCGACAAAATGAACTGGCTGTTCTCCCGAACCTGTAGCTCTACGTCCAGCTGTTGTTTTGCATCAGCTTCTTTAATAAGACGCGCGCGTGATGAAAGGCGATTTACAAAAACCAACAACAGTACCGCTATCACCGCGAGAAGAATCCCCCACGGCAACGACGGAAGCACAGAAAACGCCGGAGATACAGCAAATGCGAGGGCTAAAGCAAAGCTAAGTGCGACACCGCCACCAGTATTGACCAGCGCAATGGTGACTGGGCTACTAAAGAGAGCGAGCAGCCGAGACGGTTTAGATGGTCTAGTCACGCAGCAAGCTTACCTTTAACTCAGCGTTCTCGTAGCCGAATCAAAGCTACTGCAGCTCGCGCCAGATCGCGGTGTTGGTTTCCTGCCAGAGGGGTTTCGCCCAGTTTCCAAACTCGCGATCCGTCAGCGCCACCATGGCGTAGCCATCCGCCACCCACAGGTAGGTGCCGCTCATGCCGAAGTGGCCGAAGGTGGTGGGCGGCATGCCATCACCAGTCCAGTGCGGGGCCTTCTCCCCCTTCAGCTCAAACCCGAGGCCCCACGGGCACGGCTTCTGCATGCCGTAGCCCGGCACCACGCCGCGCAGGTCACCGAACTGGTTGGTGGTTGCCTCACGCAAGGTCTCAGGGCTGAGGAGTTGCGGGTACAAAAGCTCTTGGGCGAACAGGGCCAGGCTGCTTACCGACGCCACCGCCCCATGCCCAGCACTGCCCCCCAACACCGCATCCGTCATCCCCAACGGCGCAAAGACCCCTTCGCGCAGATATTCAGGAAACGGGATGCCGGTGGTTTCCTCCAGGTAGTCCGCGAGGATCTCGAAGCCGGCGGAGGAGTAAATGCGGCGCTCACCAACCGGCTTCTGCGGCTCACGCGTGTCAAAGCCGACCCCGGAGGCATGCGCCAGCAGGTGGCGGACGGTGGAGCCTTCCGGACCACAAGGGCTGTCTAAGAGGAATGCCTCTTCCTCCACGGCCATCAGGAATCCGTACGCCGCGAGAAGTTTGGTCACGCTGGCCAGTGGGTAGGTGCGGTCTTGGTCGCCGAGGGTCTCCACGTGGCCGTTAGCATGCACAAGCGCTGCAGAAACGTTGTCTACCGGCCAGTTTCCAAGAAGTTTATTCAGCATTGTTGCCTCCTCGCCTCGCATCCTGCCAACGACGCACCAACCACCACGTAGCCAACACAAACGCACCCGCGAGCAGGCCTGGCCAGATCGCGGGGTTCGGCGAAAACAGGTTGATCACCGCCTGGATCAGCGCGAGCAGCGCGAAGAACCCGACGAACCCGATCAGTGTTTGCCACATGAGGTCACGACGTTGATTCACTATTAACGGCACCTAAACAGTTGACTGGTCAAGGCCAGCGGATCTCCGCGCTGCCTTATTTCATCTACGCCGTAACAAGGAAAGCCTGACAGAGACAAATCTGCCGACGCGATTCGTTTCCATTAGCCATTCTCGCCTTGAGTGGCTTCTCCCAATCTAACTCATTCTCGTCTGCGACTGCTTAGAGGCCGTCACAATGACTTGGGATTGCACCCCTAGAAGGTGTCAGCCAGCGTGGCACCGCTATGTCGGGTTCTTGAGGAGACCAATTACCCCCAAGGCTGGATTTCTTAACACTGGAAGCATCAAACAGCGGTAGCTGTTCCATCCTTTTTGAAAACCAATCATGTACCGCTGCCGTTTACGCTGAAAGCTCAAGTTCATTTCCCGATAATCCTGCATGAACTTAGAAGCACTGAATTCGTTCACATACCCGTTCCAACTTCAGCATGTGCCGGTACCGCTACACCCTTACCGCGCGTGACACTGCAACCGCCCCTTCACATATCTCACCTCAAAGCGGAAAGCTGGACGTTCCGAGACTCTTCCCGCTTGTTGAAATATTGTTCTTCGGATGTTTCTCCTTCTCAATCCTTAGCTTATTAATCTTCATCGTTTCAACACTCACTGCGTTCGAATCTCGTCGTCCAAAAAGCACAAAGTTTCGGCCTTCACCCTGGCTGCTGCGGTATCTGACTCCCTCAAAGCCAAATGACTTAAGCATTTCGCACACATACTGTGTTGGCAGGTATTCAAGTTCCTGACGCCCAGTCACCGGTTGACTCATTTCCACCGCAACCGCCTCAAAGAGGGCCAGTTTTTCAGCATGTGCCCTGACCTTCGCAGTCTCATCCAACAAGAAAGGGGAATAGGTGTCCCTCATGTCCGAAAAGTCAACAACTTTCAAGTTCTCGAATTCAAACTTCCCGACGCTTACGTAATGTCCAGCTTGAGACCGTACTTCAGAAAGAGCGGTATCAATGTCAGAAGCCAGATAGAAGTAGCTGATTCCGGCTGGATTGGATCGGCCGGCCACCGCTAATTCTGGAGGAGGGGCACCCATCTCAGCCGTCAGGAAAGGCGTGTCAGAATTGTCCTGGATTCGCGCTCGGTAAAGCACCTCCCCGGGTTTCAACACATAGATTAAGCTTGAAAGAAACTCCTGACTGTCATCCACCAAAACAGTGTTATCGATAAACCACCGATTCTGAGTGATTATCTCGTTACGAAACCTTTGGTAATCCCCATTCTCATCTTGCCCGAAGTCACCTAACAGCGGTTCGTACGATCCTGAGAGTTTTCGGTCACCAAGAATTTCTTGAAGGAGACCAGACTGCTTTTCTTCGCTCAAGGCATTATTGCCAAACAAGTTCCAATCATTCTTGAAGCACTCAAGCAATGAGCTACTGGATTCGCTCGTTGAACTATACGCATCGGCAACAAGGCGAAATGGCTCTTTCACATGTTTGATTTCGGCGACTTCTACCTCATTTGAATCACAATTTGGGCAATGAGAAGTCTGATCGGCATGAGCTTTTATAATTTCGCTCAGGCCTGGGTCGCCGAAGCACCGCGGGCAGCAATACAGAAACGATTGTTCTTTAGGCATTGTCTTCCAACACCTTGACTACCACTTCGAGGTGATGAATCATCGATAGTTTCTTAACGTAGCCAAGGCCTGGAAAGTGCCCGTTGTCTCGTAGACGGAGAAACTCTTCCACTGCAGCGGTCTTAGGTATCTCTGTTTCTGACTGAGTGGCCTCTCTGGAAAGCTTTTCCAATGCTTGCAAGTATTTCTCAGCGGGAAATGCTGGCGAATCGTTGTCGTTCGAAACGTAATGGTTTACGTACATCGCTTCGACAGGATTCTCAGCAACGTAGGTCAAGTGAATTGCCACCGCCCACGCAGGACCGCCAGACTCAGAGAACTCTTTACCCACAATTGAGTAATCACCAAAACCGTGGCACTTCTGTTCCGAAAAGTCCCAGGCAGCTGTGTCGAAAATCTCCGTACTGAATTTTTCGTAATCAGCATTCTTCCGCTTCTCAAACCCATCTCGAATGAGGATGAACGCCGCTTCCGGAAACACCGGCTGAAAATGCCTTCTTGCAGGTCCATCTTCTAGCAAAACGCAAAGCCCGCGCCCCGTAGGGAAAGAATACTCCTCGAGCAAAGCTTTCACCGCTTGGGGATCAGAAAAGCCACGCGCGAGCAGGTGCACTTGAACTGATCCAAGCTTCTCCCTTGTCTCAGCAAGATAGCTGATCAGCTCCTCGGCTTCCGGATACCTCAAGTTGGCGCTCAGGTTCAGAACGAAGGAATGAGACGCTCCACATAGTGGAGAGCTTGATTCCACCTCTTGAAGCAGTTCCTCATAATCACGGATAAATGCAAGATGGTCTGTCGAATACTCACCGACCAGAGGATTCACTACCACTGAGTAGGGAACAGAATTGTCCGCTAGGGTTTCAGTACATCTTTGAAGAGCGCCAAGTTTGCGCTTCACTGGTTCGATAACCGGGTGGATCGAACTATCCGACAGCTTCGGCGCAGATTCTCTCAAAGCAAGCAGCTCGAACTGTTTACCCCTAAAAATAGGCCAGTATACTTCCACTATTCCTCCGTCGGGCGGGCCATCATTTTGGAGATACTATCCCATTCGCGTTTGCTGTAGCTCCCTAAAAGCAAACTGGTTTGAACCGATTTAGGCAGACTCTCCAAATACTCTCCAAATTGCGCTTTGGAACGAGAGCCTTTTAATACAGCTGAATACCCGACACACAACAACTCACGGTCAATCCCTGAAAGAACTCTCCGAATTTCAGACCACACTTGGGTATTTGGAACTTCGGGGAGATGGAGCCCGCACCAAGCTATCAACTTCTTAGCCTCGTCTTGGCTCATACTGGCAGCCATTGAATCAGAGTCAATTAAGTCATAATTCTTAATAGGCTGAACCAATGTCTTTAACGTATTCCGCCGAGTGAGTTCCACAACTCCTGTTGATGCAGGAACGGCCTTAATAATTTCAGACACATGACGGGCACCGCTAACCACTATCGTCTGAGGAAACACTGTCATATAGTCCCGGATCTGAGACTGTAACCTAGATAAAGTATCCAAATCTGACTTGATCTCGATACCTGTCGCATACCCATTCAACAAGACAAGATCAGCACGCGATCGCCCCACTCGATGTTCGCTAACAATAGTTGCGGTGTTAATTGAGTGTCGATTCAACCAACGTTTCTGAACCACTGCGTTACGGAAAACGAAGTCCCCACGAGCGCTAGCGACCTCCATCCGCTTGAAGGCTTTGTCAAAGTAATCAGCTAACTCCTGGGTCGGTTCTAAAGGGTAACCAATTTGGTCCCCCAGACGTATCAGAAAGTCGATCTTCCCATTTCCCAGACACCTAAAAACCCGGGGCGAAAAAAGTTCGGGGATTTTGGCAGACGCGGATGCACCTACCATGCTCTTCTCCCTCGTTGACATACCAGCTAGTTTATCTACGTTCAAAATGAAGCTGCTAGATAGCCACACTACGCCCGAATAGCAGCGCAGCTTTTTCTCCGTAAATCCCAGAATTCTCTCCGGCCTCTAGCGCTTCCTGAGGACACCAAGAGAAAACCCCGGTCCTTGCGGGGACCGGGGTGGCAGCTCCTCCAACTGGGCTCGAACCAGTGACCCTTCGATTAACAGTCGAATGCTCTGCCAACTGAGCTATGGAGGAATATTTTGTTTTTGTTGCTCTTCAGCAACGAGTCATAAGAGTAGCGCCGTATTTACAAAACGCAAAATCGCGAGGTCATTGGCGCTAATTGGCGTTATTGTAGAAGCATGAAGAAACCATTGTTAGCACTCACCGCAGCCGCAGCACTCACGCTTGCGCCCGTAACCGTCACCCCGGCGGTGGCCGATACGCTACCCGCTGAGGCCGATACGCCGCCGGCGGATACCGAAAACGGTGCCGACACCGAACCCATCACCGACACCGAGACCGACAACTCTTCTAGCGGATCCTCGGACTCTGACCTGAGCGCAGGTGAGATCGCTGGCATTACCATCGGCGTCCTCGCTCTTGTTAGTGCAGGCGTGGCCCTCGCGGTACAAACAGGCCTGATCAACATCCCTGGCCTAGACATGTCCAAATGGCCAAAGATTAACGTCCCGGGTCTTACGCCTCGTCCTCAAGCTTCCGCGACGCCTGGCGACTGCTCCCCTGCCACCTTCGACGCCATCGTCCCCGGCTGGCCGAACTTCACCGGCACGACGGTGAGCTACTGCGACGGCCAATGGGCCAAGGCCGGCGCCAACCAGACGGACTGGAACGAGTCCTTCCACAAGGTCAATGGCCAATGGACGCGTATCGAGCCTGCCGGCGACGTCAACGGTTTCAAGTGCTACGACGTTGCAGACCTGCAGCGAAAGGGTGCACCACGCGTGTTTACGGACCAGGTGCTCAGCTGCCGGTAGTTCGACGCCACGGCCTGAGCACAAATGAAAGCGGGCCTGAAGGTGAAAACCAACAGACCCGCTTTCGATCTCCGACTCAAAGAGCCTTTTCGGGTACTCACACTACCCCAAGCACTAGACCCACCGGAGTGATCACGCCGGATAAAACATGGAACACTGGTTGATTTCGCTACCGAAAGCAACGAATGCGTATTGAAGCACTAACCGAAATCGCTGAACGACAACGCAAATCAACGAGCACTAAACTGAGCCCCTCAGACGTTCCGACCCCGCGCTCCGCTCATATACATAGAATAAAGAGACCGAGCAGCATCTGTCCTCGAGTTAGCTGTACCTCCTTTTACCTCTGGCAGACAGTCGCCACGGTGATGCTTTAAAGCTTATGACTTTTGAATTACCGATGAAAGTGGCGAGTTCTGCCGACTAACATCAGCTGATGTGCAGACCAATGACGCTGAGATCCACCGAGAAGAACTCAAATTAACCGCCCTCGAATCACTCTCGAAAGCGCACGATTACAGTGAGCGTGCGGACCAAGAGGCCGACAAAGCAAGGCTCGAGCTGCGACTTGCGCAGGATTCACTTGCTTCTGCCAAAGATATCGCATTCCTCATTGGCGGCCCCCAGCCAGAGCTGATCGCTAGCCTAAAGATGGCACAAGAGAACTTTGAACAAGCAACTCAAATCTATAGCGAAACATCAAACGCCCGCTTCGAACATAGGATTGCATATCGGTCAGCAGTCGACGATTTTGAAAGGGTTTTCAACGAAGAGCTGCCCATGCGAAAGCTCGGAAGAATCACCGCGGAATCTTCACGCTCCATACATATAGGGAGCGTCCAAGAGTTCATCGCCGAAATAGATCGCTTAGAGAATAAGCACGGCTCGGAAATAAGAGATATTGTCACGAGCGAGTGGACGCTTTATCGCGGACACAGCAACGAAATCTACGGACTGACTCCAAATCTTTACCGTAGTTCTCCTACCGTTGACGGTTTTTTCGCCCGTGAACAAGTCCTAATCGAGGAGGCAATTCGACTGCAGCCAGAAGACTTCAAGGGCCTGACTTCCTTCCAGATTCTCTCCAAGCTGCAACATTACGGGCTCCCCACACGCCTACTCGACACCACTACAAATCCACTTGTAGCGCTTTATTTCGCAACCGACGGACCATCCAATGTAGACGGAGAAGTCTTGGTGCTTCCCCGGATCCCAGTCTTATCCGAGGATGCTGCACCAGTAACGTGGCTTTCCAATTGGGCGCTTCGAGGAAAATGGGGTCGAACATCCGCGGACGAAATTGCCGAAGCAGCAGGATACGATCACGGTGACGATGCCGCGACGCAATACCAAAGTCTCAAGGAAGCGCTTTCTCAGCCTTTTCTCGGAATCCGGCCACGCTATTCGAACGACCGCCTCCGAGCTCAAAATGGCGCTTTCCTTCTCACTGGTATGGAAATCGATGATTTTTCACCACCAAGCACTAAACCATCATCCCAGCAAAGCGATGAATTCCTAGTTCGTCCCATGAGGTTCTTAGAACGCGAGCTTGGTAAGAGCTCGACATCTCACATCAACCAGCCTCGACTCTTGATTAATGGAGAAGCAAAGATGAAAATTCGACGGCAACTCGACTACTTAGGCGTAAATGCCGCAACATTATTCCCTGACACTGCAAGTAGAATGCGTTACGTTGCAGAGGGATATCGTAGCGGCATCTTCGGGCGTACCCTCTACACAGAATTTCAAAAAGGTTCGGAAGAACAATAAGTACCTTCAAGCATTTTGTCACTCTTCTTCGTACCGCTACCCGCTGGTTCGCTGCCGACTTGCTAAGGATTAATTGAGTAGCGGCCTATTGTTTAACGCGCTTAACAGGACCACCGTGGTTGAGGTCGAGTAGCACGCTGGCGAAGTCGTTTCGCGAGAGACTTGCGGAAGACTAAAACACCTAGCCTCGCATAGCTCACAATACTCGAAGATTCAATGCCGAAACCGCTGGCCTCGGTTCCTATTGCGATCTACTTGGACGAAAAGTGAATCAAGTCGGGTGTCAAACTACTTCGCTCTCAGGTTCAAGCAGGTTCCACAACTTGGTCCCAGCCTCCCTAGCATCCTCGGATAGATTCCTAGCCTTGTATTCAATTGATGCGGCTAGCTCCTGTGCGCCCATATTGTGTTGCAGCTGCGCAATCAAGATCTGGTCGATTCCAGCCATCAGCAATGGTCGCACTTTCTCCGCAAGTGAATCGATTCCATGATCAAGAACACGACCGCTATGGACGATCAGGTTTCGCTTGCGATACATACGTAAGAACTCACGTTGCAAAATGCTCACAGTACGTTCAAAGACGCGTTTCTGGTTTAATAGCGCATCCTGCATCTTCTCAACCGCAATCTGATCAGGATGATCCAGAAGAGATGTATTGCACTCATCCAGAATCGCGACTGCCATAGCGTGGGAGCGCTCTAGGCTATTGGTAGCGTCGGCTACCTTCGCAACGATCGCATCATCTGATTGATATTTGTTCCGGTAGTTCCCTGCGAGCCAAGATAACTCGGTCCGGAAATAGCTAGCAGCAACAATGCGAGCCATTCGTTCTGCGCCTACCCGATCTGTCTCCTCCGGCCCCACAAGTAGCGATTCGATGGCAACCCACCCGTTCACCACGACAACGTGGGAATTCACTGTCTTAAGAGGTTCGAGAATCGCCAACATGTTTCTTACCGGTGGCGCCATGTCCAAACCGTGAAGCATGTCAGCTCGCCGAAACGCTCGCAGTTTCAGTTCTTCTGCATATCGTCGCGTTGAAAAAGCTGTCCCCTTCTCTTGTGACCACATTTTCGGCATGATCGAGAAGCTGTGCTTAGAGTCCGCTTCAAACTTGAATGCCAACTGCGGTAGTAATGCCCGTACCTCATCTGCAGCCTCATTGACATCTCGTGCGGAAACGCTCAACAGGAAGCCCCCATAGTGCCGCATTGACTTCTCTTCTGGCGCATAGCGGTTCTTCCACCCTTTAAGCTCTTGAGCATCCAGCCAATTCTCCGGATACGGCCGAGAGTGCAGAAAGCTTGGGCCACCATTAACTGGGACAGCGAAAGTGAAGGCTTTGGTTGGCGATTGTATGCGCTGGTCCAGTTCCCGAAGTACATCTGAAAAGCTAAATGGCTCGGTTGCCTCCTGCCGTTCTTTGATGAGCCTATAAACGCTAGCTGCAGGAATTCCTAAGTACAGGACATGAGAGATGATCCTTTTTGCAGACCCCTCGACATCTAATTTTCCTGCCTTACCCGGGTCATCGAAAATCTCAGCCCACTGCAGAAGATACGTTTTTCTAATTTCATCACTAAGGCGCTTTGCCAACTGGGCGGCATAACTGGCTTCGCCGTTGAGAGGGTTAATCGATTCCAAGGCTTGAATAATCTGCTTTTGCTTTGGTGCCACAGCCGGATCCCTACCCACAGCTTCCTGCAAGTATGACCTCATCGCCTTAAGTGCTTCTTCCCTCGTCCCTGGGATCAGTGCCTCTTCTAAGGTTTCATCAACCAGCTCCAGCGTTCCCGCACGCCAATCACGTCTATGCCACCGTGTCAGGCGTGAAGTGAGCTCAAGCATCCGCGGCACCATGCCGGATAGCTTCACAGGCTTGATTTCAATCATCACTGTGTTATCCTAGACGTGCAAATGGAAATCACGCGGTGAATCTTGACGGAAGATCCGCCTGTACTTCCATTCCTTCTTCAAGAGGCGCTCCCCAACTATCGGGTTGAGCGTCTCTTCCCATTCGGGTTAAGCGACAAAATGTGTGCTTTTCGGGTTAAGCGGGTTAAGCGACAAAATGTGTGCTTTTCTCGGCGTGTCGATTTAAGTGACAAAA
>NZ_CAMXWW010000014.1:0-17922 GCF_947252745.1 uncultured Lawsonella sp.
GCTGTTGTTTCTCTTCTCTAGAACCTGCAGATAGACTTCAAGTCGATCCCACAACTGTATGCGGATAGTTGTTTCTCTTCTCTAGAACCTGCAGATAGACTTCCGGTTTCTTTCTCGACCACAGCGTCACGGTTGTTTCTCTTCTCTAGAACCTGCAGATAGACTTCCGTCGGCGGGGATAACAGTGACAAACCAGTTGTTTCTCTTCTCTAGAACCTGCAGATAGACTTCCTGCCGAAGTCCTGTGAGGGCTGACTGCGTTGTTTCTCTTCTCTAGAACCTGCAGATAGACTTCCGTTGCACGCCCCCTATGGCGCGACTGGGTTGTTTCTCTTCTCTAGAACCTGCAGATAGACTTCCCGAATCAAGCGCCCCAACACGCCTATAGTTGTTTCTCTTCTCTAGAACCTGCAGATAGACTTCCTGCCGAAGTCTTGGGAGGGCTGGCTGCGTTGTTTCTCTTCTCTAGAACCTGCAGATAGACTTCATTAGTGTATGACCAATTGGGAACACCGGTTGTTTCTCTTCTCTAGAACCTGCAGATAGACTTCGTCGTCACAGGAGCATCGTAAACACCGCGTTGTTTCTCTTCTCTAGAACCTGCAGATAGACTTCCGAAATCCTGATTCTTAGAGGTTTATCTGCAGGTTTACTGCATTTAGGGTTAGAAAATTTCGAGTTGGTCGGGAGGATCTTCGGGCTTTTCTTCCTCCTCATTAAAAATTCTGACCTGCTTTCCCCACTGGCTGTCAGATATAAGAATCATCCGAATATCTCCACCAGGCGGACACACCGCCTTAATACATTTGTAAATACCGGCAATAGGTTCCACAAAAGGAACGTAGCGGGCATACACACTATGTTGAAGGTGAGTAAAGCCCAGATAAAGTAGCTCCTTGTGAAGCTGAGTGTAGGCACGAACCTGGGATTTAGTTTTCGTTGGGACGTCAAACATGACTAGTGACCACACTTTTTGCTCACTCATCACTTACTCCACAAAAGGGCCTTCCCAATACAGCACTGGCAAGGTCTGAATATCGCCCTCTACGTACTGCCCAAAAGCTGTACAGAGGTCTTGAATTACCGTTGGGAGCGTGTCGCCCCCCGGTGCAAATTGGCCCTGGGTGAGAGCCACGAGTTCGCGTTTCGTTTCAGGAATAGAAAGATCAGTGAGTGTGGAGCCCTCCAGCATGGTGTGGACGTGGTAGTCCACAAACGGCCGGAAGGGCTCAATAAGGTCATCTGCTAAAGCAAAGTTATTACCACGATGCTTATGGTGAATCCCCAGCACAGGGGCTAGACCAGCTGCAGTGAGACTCCTCATCACATGGCCGCGAAGAATGGTGTAGGCGTAATTGAGAGCACCATTAATGTTGTCTCGACTATTAGCATCACGGCGGTAATCCGGGCCAAACAGTCGGCGCCAGTAGTAGCTTGCAGCGGTGCCCTCAACATTTTCCGGATCCCCAGAATGAACGCTTTTCGCAAGTTCTTCTAGATGTTGCGCCGCATTGATGTCGATAGCTTTGAGGTTATGTGCCTGTCCACGGATCTTCCCTTGAACCAGCATCTTCCAAGCATTTTTCTGGCGTGGCACAGAAAGAGAAGCCTGCGCTCTTTGCCGTGCAGCAACCCTAGTGTGAAACGACCACGGGTGCAGTGCCGCAGCAGGCTCTCGCTTCCAGTCGCACACCAGCAGCGAACAACCATTACGAGCAACACCGTCGATGGTCCCACCGGTCACCATCGTCTTCGGGCCAATGAGGATAACAGCTACGTCGACCAGCGGAACCTTAACCTTCCGCTTCCCCTCCTTAACAACAGTCAACTGGCCGCCAGAATAGTAGACCTCCCCCTCAAAACTGGAGAAGTCCACTATCCGCCAACGGTTCGTTGTCATGGCTCAATAATGAGGGTAAAGGGAAGAGGCGACCGTGCACTGAGTCGCTCTCTGCCCAAGGCATCGTATCGAATAACACGAAGCGGGCCTCGCATAAGCACTTGTGCCGAGGGGCGCCATCCGTTAGGTGCCAGGACAGTTTGCTTCAGCTTGCCGCTAGTAGCCTCATCAAAACGAGAGTCAACGGAAGACCCGCCTTGCTTGCCTAATACCCCTTCGGGGCTGGTGAGAACAGGAGCAAGCTTGATTTTCGCCGACATGTTGTCAAAACCAATGACTCTCCACCGACGAGTGGCATTCGGAATGACCTCTTCAAGAGTCTTACCGACGCCGCTCAGTGCTTTGTCATCAACTTCAAGGACATCATTCTTCACCAACCAGGTCAGATAGACCGCCTCGCCCTTCTTTAGTGCAACTTTGAGTTTTGGATGTGCTTGGCGGATGGAAATGCTTTGCGGGGGTAACTCATAGCTAAAGAGGTCACCCTCGGTGGGGAGATCAAAGGGCAGTACACGCATGAAGTAGTACGCAAAGCCCTTTTTCTGCGGGATACGGTAGAGACGTAGGTGGTGGAAGTCGCCGGCCGCCGCCCAGCCGTCGCGGACTTTTAGAGCTGCCTGATCGCAAATGGCGTCTGGTTTTTTGTTGTCTTTGGGAGTGAAGAACTCAAGGTCATCATTCGGCCCGAGGTGCGTACCGTTGATAACGATGCGCCGTTCTGGGTTTTCTGGAAGCCCCGTCTTCTCGTCGTAGTCTTCACAACGCGTCAGCGCACACCACTGCGCCTCTGTTGCGGAAGCGTCAACTTCTTTTGCGGTTAAAGCTGCTTTCACAGGCCGGTGGGCCAAAGGCCGGATTTCGTCTTCGTGGGCGCGCCCGCTTGTTCGGGAAAGCCGAAGTGGGGTCCAAACCGGAATGTCGTCGTTGAGAAGTTTCTCGGCAACTAGGCCAATAAGCACCTGAGAGTTGCTGAGCCACCTTTGGTAGGCAGTTTTGTGGGCAATGTCTGTACCTTGGAAGTCCTTCCATGAACCATAAAAGTTGCTAACGGTTGCGCTGCGGTAGGAACTACCAAGTGTCTTCTCTTGGTCGCGAAGTGCCTTGCGTTGCGCTAATACTTGTGCCGCATAGGGGCGTGTAATAGACATGATTGCAGCGTCAATGGCGTGGTGCCGCCGGTCAATACGTTTGTTATTGTCATGCGGATCGCCCTCAATATGCAGTGTAGGAAGGCTCCAATATCCGGCAGCATGACGTGCTTCTGCAGTGATAAAACCAGCGAGCACGTTGACTTTCGTCTCGGGGAATTCTGCTTCTAGTCTTCCGCGAAGAATAGTGCCCATGGTCGCTGTTGGTGCAAGTGACCGAGAATCTAGAGCTTCCTCCTTGCCCACGGTGTGTAGCGCACGCAGGTATTCCTTCTGCATGGACTTCTTGGAGAAGGCCTGATTCTCCAAATTCATACTGTGGTTAACAAACTCATCAACCATCTTGCGATTGGTGTAGGTGGGATGGTCTTGTTTCACCCATTCGGCATAAGTTCTGCCGCCTTTAGCTTGGTTGCAGCGGTGGCACGACCCTGCCAGGTTGGTCACCCGGTTGGTAGCACCGGGACCGGAGCGCGGGACAATATGGTCCATTTCCACACTGCGCATATCGATGGGCGCACCGCAGTAAAGACAACGGTTGTTCTGCCTGTGGAGGGCTTCAGCGCGTAGCGTATCCCGGCGGTTGTCTTCCCGAATGCCGCGCTTTTCTTGCAGCGTTTGGCGTGCTTTCCGGGCACGACGCTGTTGGAATTCCATGTCGGCCTTTGCTTTTGCGCTCATCAGACCCTCACGGGCGAGCTCCACGGTGATAGCCTGCGGCTCTCCCCAATAATTGCGGGCCATTTGAAGGAAGCGCGACACAATCTTCAATGACCGGTCCACCGAAGCAATGCCGGTACTCTCCGTAAGTTGTGCCACTGTCGGCTTACGGTGGAAATTCTTCTCGATCGCATCGGCGAGAGAGTCGTCACTGTTCAGGAGATGATCGGCGAGAATACGACAAGTCTCCGCAGCGAAGGAAGCACGACCCTTGGGAAGCTCCTTTGTAGAGAACGCTTCGATCTCCGCCAATTCGGTGGGGGTGAGCGTCAACAAGTAGTTGTTGACGTCCGGGTTATCCGTGTCGTAGTTGACTTGCAGCTCGATGAAATCTTGCTGTTGTTCGGGAGTGGCATCGTTCCACCATTTCTTTAGGAAGGGTTTTGCCTTCGTCGCCATCTTGATGGCCGTGGTGTCGACTGGTGGGCGGGCAGCAACAATGAGTTCAGCATCGGGTGTTGTGGAGGCGATGCCCGTCAACTGCGGCGCTTCAATACCGAGGAGGTCCGCAACATCACCCCACGTAGAGATTGTGGTGTGGGGATTGTGTAGTTCCGCAGCCACTTTTTGGCGCTCTTCAGCGGTGAGGAAACGTGCCGAGTGGCCCTCCTTAATCTTGAGTGTCGCCAGGGTGGCGGCAATGCGGTAGCGCTGAAATTCCGGGTGGGCTTTCGAGCAGCGCAGCAACTGAGGCTGGAGCCCGCATCGCCCAACGGTCTGCATGACGCCTGCCGATGCTTTCTTCTGGTAGAAGATAGTTCCCAGCAGCTGCTCTTCCAGTTCGGCAGGAATGTTTTGGGTGGCACAAATCCGCTGGATTTCGTGGACGTTATCTACCTGGAATAGGCGGCCATCAATAAGACCAGGCCGCTTCTTGGACTCGGTACCAAGGGTACGTATACGCAGCTGGTTTGAGTTCGCCCACCGTGCCTCATCCTCCGGGTCGAGTCCAACGGGGTGGGGGCACTGTAAAGCGGACCAAACGATTGCCCCAACTGTGTCAGAGTCATCCACACGGGCACCCACCCGTTGCGCATTGGAGACCAGGCGCGTGAAAGCATCCGAGTGGCTTTCATCGTCGAAAAGATCTGCTAAAGGCTGGTAAGGGTTCCGCCAACCACGGTGGCGGGCAATGTGCCGGAAAACTTCCCCCAGAACCTGGGCGCGTTCTTCGTCATCTTCAATATAAGAGCTTGTAGCGCGGTAACGATCCTCCCAGATTTGGGTGGGAAATTCTGCTTCCTGGCGGCCATGCCAGCCCTGCGCATCGAGTAGTTTGTCCAGCTTGTTGAGACGCTTCTTTTCGACGCGTAGCCGGCGGCGGGCACGGCGGGCGAAACCAGCAGAGGCTTTGCGAGTCTGGTTACTCTTAGCTTTGTCGGGGTCCAGGCCACCATCATGGATGACGGATTGCATGGCGAGGATCTCGTGCGGGACGCCTTCCGCGGTGAGCGCGAGGGCGAACAAACCCACGGAGTTTTGGCCGGCATCAATACCGACGACGTAGGAACCTCCAACAGGAAGCGTGGGAATAGGGTCAAGGGTGGTGCGCACAAGGACTCCAGAGAAGAGAAAAAAGGGTTTTGAATCGGTGACACATTAACTAAAACATATGGGTGTCACATTTTTGTGAGAAATAAGGAAAACCGCCCACGAAGGGCGGTTTTAATTACCAGAAACTGGTGAGAATTCAACCGGAACTAACGAGTTTCCGGCTTATTGTTTTCTTCTCTACCTAAAGTGTAGCAGCCACCACCCAAACAAAGCTCCGATTGCCACATTGTTGTCGTCAGCTTACAAATAGCTTGGAGGCCCGGCATCGTGCCGCGCGCACCCCGTCACCACAGATATAAGGTGGCACCGAAATAAGATGGCACGGGGATAACCGCACAGACCAGGGAACACCGTAGGGTGGAGGGGTGAAAAAGACGCACCTGCACGTACTCCTCGTGGTCGCCGTAGTCCTCTTCGCGCTCAACATGCGCGCCGGCGTCACCAGCATCGCCCCCGTCCTCCAAGAAATCCAGGGCGGTCTGCACATGTCGGACTCGCTGGCCGGCCTCCTCACCAGCCTCCCCACCCTCATCTTTGCCCTCGTCGGACTCATCACCCCTCTGGCCTCCCGCACCCTCGGCCTCCACTCCACCATGCTGGTCGCCATGGTTGCCCTCAGCCTGGGGCTGATCGTCCGTGCCTTTATGGGGGGCAGTGCCGGGTTCCTCGTCTTCACCATTGTCGCCTTGGCCGGCATCGCCATCACCAACGTCCTTATGCCGGCGTTCATCAAAACGCATTTCCCCGCGAAAATCCCCACCTACACTGCGGTTTACTCCACGGCGCTCACTGCCATGGCGTTCCTTTCCTCCGTGGTGGTTGCGCCCATGAGCCACAGCATGAGCACCGGCTGGCGTGGCGCCGTTGGCTTCTGGGGTTTGTTGGCTGTGCTTGCGGTGGTCCCCGCTGGGATCCTCGTTGCCCTGCAGAAGAAGCACCGGCTTGCGGTGGGTGACGGTGCTGCGGCTGGTGACGGTACCGGTGCTGCGGCTGGTGACGGTGTTAGTTACGGTGCCGGCGCGAGTGGTGCTGCCAACGCGGACATTACTGCCGACGCGAACGCGGCAGCGCACACCCGAGCAGGCGCAGCGGGCAACACGGCGGCAGCCAGCGCAGCCGTCGACGCGGACGCAGCAAACGCGGCAGATGCGGCAGCCGGGGCCGAACCCGCCAAACTGTGGGTGATGTTCCGCTCCAAGAAAGCCTGCGCCCTCGCCCTCTTCTTCGGCCTCCAATCCCTCCACGCCTTCGTCCAAATGGGTTGGCTCGCACAAATCTTCCGCGACTACGGCGTCTCCCAAAACTACGCCGGCATGCTCGCCGGCCTCATGCAGCTCCTCTCCATCCCCGGCGCCATGCTCGCTCCCGCGCTACTAGGCAAAGTGAAAAACCCGCGGCTCCTCGTCGCCGGCACCGCCGCCATCGCCGCCCCCGCCTACCTGGGCATGCTCCTCGCCCCCGCCAGCGTGCCCTGGCTATGGGTCATCCTCTTCGCCCTGGCCAACACCACCTTCCCCATGGCCCTCACCCTTATCGGCTGGAGCGGACGCAGCGGCGACACCACCGCCCTCCTCTCCTCCTTCGTCCAATCCTTCGGCTTCCTCATCGCCAGCCTGGGCCCACTGCTGGTCGGCATCCTCCTGCAAGCCACCACCGGCTGGACCGTCCCCCTCATCTTCTGTCTGGTCCTCGTCATCCCCTTCGCCATCGCCGGCGACATTGCGGCCGCCCCCGGCTACGTGGATGACCAGCTGAAGCGCACCCCCGCCGAGGCGTAGCGGGGCCGCGCAGGCTACCGGGTAACCTCCCGGTACTTGCCTGCCACCAGGTTCCCCATGTGCACCTGCCCCACGTAAGTGGGGTGCAGCGGGTAGGAGTTGGTGTCCAGCCCCAGGCCGCCCACCCAGCGCTGGCTGGGTGCGGCACACACGGAATGCCCCGGCTCCTGCACCGTCCCCACCGAGTACACATGGTTGCGGGCGGCGGCCTGCCGGATTGCCCCGTTGAGTTGCCGCTGGTAGGACATCACAAACGCGCGGTCCCCGGGCAGCATGTTCTTGGTTTGGGCGCAGTCCACGCCCTCATCCAGAGCGGCCATGTAGCCGGTGAGGATAACAACCGCGTGCGGCGACGCCTGCTTAATCCCGGCAATCAGCGCATCCAGCTTCGCCGGCAGGGCGTTCAGCCGCTGCTGCACATTCTTCTGCGCCAGCTTCGCGCAGCCCTCCTGCTGGCTGGGCGCATAGACGAACCCCAGCGGGCAGCCCCAGATAAGGTAGGCGATCTTTGTGTCGTTGGCGCCCAACGTCACCGTCACCAGCTCCGTATCGGGGCGAAGGCCGTCCCGCTGCGGCGGCACACCCGGGTATTGGGGATCCCGGAAATTGTCGGTAGTGGCGCTGCTGCAGGACACATCCCGCAGTTCCGCCCCCAACTCGACGGCGGCGAGGCGCGGGTAGTTGCGGGCGCTGTTAAGGCAGAGCAGCCGCGCCCAGAAGGTGGGATGGCCCGGGGCGAGGGCAGGTTTCTGCGGGAGAGTGGCGGTGGGGAGTAGGTCGGAGAGGGCGGCGAAGGAATCGCCCAAGGCCACATAGCGGATAGGTGGCATGAGGACGGGTCCCGGCCCCAAGATGGGTGACGTGCCCGCCGCGGCTGCCGCGGAGGCTGTGGTCGCTGCGTGGGATGCGCCGGGGGAGAGGGTGACGGCTGCGCCGGGGGAGAGGGTGACGGCTGCGCGACCTGCGCCAGGCGAGCCGGTGGCATCGAGTGCGGGGAGTGCGGGCGAGGCGGCGGCGGGGGAGACCGTGAGCGGCGAAAGAGTGGCTGCAAAAGTAGCAGCGAGGGTCGCGGCGGCAAGTGTGGCCGAGACACACGCGCTGGGGGAGCGGAGTGAAACGGATGGATGGGTGTGACGGATTGGCTGGCGCATAATGCCTCCACCTGGTTCCTCAAAAAGCATCCTAGATGTGCTGATAGAACCCATTCTAGGAGTGCTCGCCCAATCCCGCGTGCCATGCGGCCCCGTCGCTAACACTGCCGCCGGCTCCGTCATGACAATTGTCCCCGGCCCCGTCACCAACCCTGCCCCCGGGACCCATCACCCAAAGGTAGCACCCCCACGCACAACCAAAGAGTGATGTAATGGCGCAGAACCTTCCCCACACACCAAGAAACGACGGCGAAGAGCCCCCCATGCACACCGACTACCAGCAACTCCGCAGCGCATACCAGCAGCTCAACACTGCCATCGAGCAGGCGCCGCAGCTATTCGCCGACCCCACCCCCTACACCCTGCCAGCCAGCAGCCTCCCCTCCGCACAATCCTTCGCCGCACAACTCCGCACCCTGGTAGAACACCCGCTCGGCGCCCAAACCATAATGAACTGGCACTTCACCGAAACCGCCTGCCTCGCCCGCGTTCTCGGAAACCTCTGCGGTGCCGTACAAGACCCCAACCTCAATACCAGCCACGGCGTGGCAGCAACCTACCGCCAGCTCGCCGCCCAACACCACCACCCCGCCAACCCGCGCGCCGGCGCAGTATCCGGAGACGCAGCCGGCCAATCTTCCGGGGCAGCAACTAGCGCGGAATCCGGCGCAGGAGCTAACCAGCCCGCCGGCGCCCTCACCCTCCCCCCACTCTGCGACGAACCCGCCGGCCGAAACATACCTACCCTAGCCAGCCACTTCGCAGAACTCGACGATGCCGACATCGCCGCCACCGCCACCACCTGGCGCAATACCGCAGCCGCCCTCCACGACTATGCCGCCCGCCTCCACCAGGCCGCCACCTCCATCGCCCACGCCGGCACACATGCCGGTACTAATGCCATTACTAATGCCGATATCTACGGTGGCACTCGCGCCGACACCTACGGCGGGACCCACAGTGTCACCCCCGGCAGCACCCACATTGATGCGCACGGCGCCGAAACCTTCGCCACCAGCCAAGGCATCCACGAATGGGCCGACGGCCTAGAAGAATTCGCCCGCCGCAGCGAAACAATCGCCCAACGCATCGACAGCTTCGCCGCAACCTACACCACCACCCGCACCCAACTGGCCGACATCGCCACCCGCCGGGAAGAAGCCCTCGAACAACCCGCCTTCCAGACCTACACCTTCCCCGAAGTCGCCTTCACCAGCCGCGCCGACCAGCTCCTCCGCGACACCTACAACCCCGGCATCCAGCAGGCCACCCTGGCCGGCATTAGCTTCCCCCTGCCGCAAGCCGCCCTCCACAAGGTGAAACCTGGCACCGCCACCACCGCCACCCAACCTGGCTTTCCTCCGCAGCCGGCGCAGCAGCGCGGCCATTCCACCACCGCCCCCCACCTCCACGACTACGGCTACAACCCCACCGCCGCCCCGGCCGTCACCCCAACCGCCTGGCCCACCCCCCGCAAACAAAGCGGAGACCCCTACTCGCCCGACCTCCACAACCCCACCTACGACCCCAAAATCCGGGAAGCCTACCAAAAACTCTTCTCCGAAAACCGCGCCCTGGACCCTCTTGCCACCGACGGCCGCAACCACGCCTTCCGCCGCCGCAACCCCGAAGACTCCCCCACCTTCCGCCGCCGCGAACCCCGCAGCAACCGCATCCTCCCCAAACCCGGCGGCATCCGCGGCCCCATCCGCCACCCCGACGACCCCCTCTACGGTACCGGCAGATAGCGCAGCGAGCCACCGGGACTCGTCACCCTGGCAGCGAAAAACCCACCATCCGGGGGTACAGATCACCATGTTGCGGCGCAGACCACCATCCCCCGGTATCCTGCTTGTAACGTCCTTGCTAACTCTCCCCACCCAAGGAAGGTGGACATCTCATGGGAATCATCGACGGAGTTAAAAACAGCCGCCCCAACAACCAGCGCGCGCAAATCGAGGAACGCCTCACCAAAAACCGTGAGCGCGTCCAAGAAGAACGCATCGCCGCCCTCGACGACGACAACACCACCTTCCACCGCGAAAAAGCCCTCGACGACGCCTTCGATCGGCAAGTCAGCGAAGGCCGCCAACGCCTCGCCCGTCCCCGCCCCCAACAATTCATCACCGGCGTCATGGGCGGCATGGAAATCAGCCTCGGCATCCTCATCGGCATGCGTGTCACCGACCTCAGCGGCAGCCAACTCCTCGGCGGCGTCGCCTTCAGCCTCGGCTTCATCACCCTCCTCCTCGCCCACTCCGAACTGTTCACCGAAGGCTTCCTCGTCCCCACCTCCGCCGTCGTCGCCCGGCGCGCCCGCATCCTCCAACTGGTGAGGTTCTGGTTCTACACCTTCCTCGGCAACCTCGTCGGCGGATTCGTCGTCATGTGGGCCACCACCACCGCCTTCCCCGACTCCAACGACGTCCTCATTCACCACGGGGAACACTTCGCCTCCCTCACCCCAGACCTCAAAACCGTGCTCATGGCCATCATCGCCGGCACCGCCATCACCCTCATGACCCGCATGCAGATGGGCACCAGCGAAGTCATCGGCAAAATCGTCGCCGCCCTCTTCGGCGGCATCCTCCTCTTCGGCTTCGGCATGCTCCACAGTGTCCTCGACACGCTCATCATGCTGGGCGCCTGGTGCGCTGGCGCCAGCGTCACCTACCTGGACATCCTCGGCTTCCTCTGGTGGGTCATCCCCCTCAACATGTTCGGCGGTATCGTCTGCGTCGCCATGCCCCGCGCCCTCCAAGCCCGGGACCGCGTCCGGATGGAACGCATCCGCGTCGCCCTGGAAATGCACAACGGGGACGAGCTGGCCAACGACGCCCGCGGCCTCCTCATTTCCGGCCACGACCTGCGGGAGGAGCTCCAAAAGGAACTGGAGGAGACATCCGGCGAAACTGTGCCGAACGGCCCCTGGCAGGATTTGGGCAATCGCATCAGCGCCCGTTTCACCCGCCTGGGCAACCGCCTGGGTAGCCCCGATGAGCAGCGCCGGCAGTCCTACCGCCGGCAGGCGGAGATGGATCGCCGCGCCAAGCTGACCGAGGAAACGATAGCGACCCGTAGCCGTGAACGGCAGGAAACTCAGACCCGCGCCGACAACGCCAGCAGCAGTAGCAGCGCTAGCGGCAGTAAAGGTGAGGGGTCCAGCCGGAAGGGTGACGGGTCCAGCCGCAAACATGAGGGGCACATGCGGAAGGGTGACGAGTCCAGTCGGAAAGATGACGGGTCCGCCGCCACCCTGGCCGAACGCGGCATTCTCCACCACGGCAGAGGCGGCGGCCACGGCCGCAAAGGCAGCAGCTCAGACACTAGGGGTCGCATCGACCCGCCGCTCCCGCGCTAAGCTGTAAGCACACAGAGAAGCCGTACAAGGAGACCGCATCCGCCATGAGCACCGACCCCACCCAACACCTTTCCAACCAGCCAGGCGTCCCTAACCTCACCCCCTGTATGAACGCCGAGCAGGTTGTCCAGCTTCTCCATAACCGTTACACCGCCAAAAAGTACAACCCCACCATGCGGGTCAGCGAAGAAGACTTTGCCGCCATCATCGAAGCCGGTCGCATGAGCCCCAGCAGCATGGGTTTCGAACCCTGGCACTTCGTCCGCATCAACAACCGCGATCTCATCAACGAGATGCTCCCCTACATGTGGGGGGCCGCCGGCAAACTCGAAGACGCCAGCCACGTCGTCGCCCTCCTCGGCCGCAACGTCGACTAGATGAAGCCCTACAGTAGCTACCTCACCCACATCCACGAGGACATCCAAAAGTACCCGCATGAGGCCCTCGACGCCCGCATGGGCCGCTACGTCACCTTCATTAACGAAGACCACAACTTGCAGACCGACAGCGAAAAGAACCTGTGGGTGGACAAGCAGGTGTACCTGGCGCTGGGCAATATGCTCACCATGTCCGCCGCCATGGGCATCGACTCCACCCCCATCGAGGGATTCCAGAAGCGCTCGCTGGAGAAACTCCTGACCGAGCGTGGCGTCTACGACCCGGAGGAGTTCCACCTTACTGTGTTCGTCTGCTTCGGTTACTCGGATGCCGAGCACCGCATGAAGACACGCCGCCCCACCAGCGAAGTCCTCACCGTCATCGACTAGCACCCGCTATCGAGTAACCGCCCCCGCCCATGCGCATCCTGCTACCCCCCTCCGAAGGGAAAACCCCGGCCAGTCCAGACCGCGCCCCCATCCGCCTCGAGAGCCTCGTCTACCCCCACCTGGCCGACCAGCGGCTGGCCGTCGGTGACGCCCTGCAGGCAGCCAGCCGCCGCCCCGACGCCCTCACTATTCTGGGTGTTGGCCAGCGTGTCGCCGCCGACGTCGAGCGTAACCGCACCCTCTGGCAGCAGCCCGCCGCCCCCGCCCACAACATTTACACCGGTGTTCTCTATGCTGGCGCACAACTGGGCAGTGGCCGTGCTCGCCACCTGGCCTGGGCCGACAAGCATATTCTTATTGCCTCCGGGCTGTGGGGGTGGGTGCGCCCCGGTGACTGCATCCCCGCCTACCGCTGCCCTATGAACGTCACTCTTCCCGGCGTCGGCCCCCTGGGTCCCTACTGGCGCCGCGCCCTCAAAAACGCTTTCACCCGGCAGATGGAGGGGGAGCTGGTGGTCGACTGCCGCTCCGGCGCCTACCAGAAAGCGTGGATGCCGAACGCGCGGGTGTGCCAGGAGCACGCCATCGACCTGGTGCAGGTGAAGGTTGTGCGGCTCACCAGTGGCCGTGAAAAAGTGGTGTCCCACAACGCTAAACAATGGCGTGGGCTGTTGACGCAGGCGCTAGTGAGAGCGGGGGGCGACGGGCTCACCATCAACGACCCGGGCGATCTTGTGGAGGCGCAGCCGCAACTCTTCGCCACCATCCGCGACAGCCTAGGTGGCGAACATTTGAGCGGTGCCCGTTTGGAGGGTGGCGACGGCCGCTGGACCCTCACGCTGGTTACTGCCTAGCGCCCGGTGCGCGGGAGGGGGCTTTAGAATAGCGTGTCCTGCGTGCCATGGGCAGAACTGCCCCGGACTGCGCTGCCACTGCCTGCACTGGCTTTAGTACCGCTGGCTTTAGTACCGCTGGTGTTGGTACCGCTCGCGTTCCCGCTGCCCGAGCTGCTACCGGTAGCAGCTCCCCGGACTGCACTGCCACTGTCCGCACCCGGGAAACCCGGCCCTTCGGGAATGGGCTGGTGTTGCTGGTAGGCGGTGGCCACCGCCCGGGCTGCCGAATCCGCCGCCTCGTTCAACGGGTGCCCCGCATGCCCCTTCACCCACGTGAAGCGCACCTGCCGGCCCCGCAACTCCGCATCCAGCTGGCGCATCAGATCCGCGTTCAGCACCGGCTTGCCGTCACCCTTTTTCCAGCCGCGCTTCTTCCAGCCCGGCATCCACTTCGTCAACGAATTGATGACGTACTGGGAATCGCACAGAATGTGCAGCTCCTCGCCGGCGCGGTGCTTGGTGGACAGCAGCAGGTCCAGCACGGCCATCAGCTCGCCCTGGTTGTTGGTGCCTTGTGGCCAGCCGCCCGCATGCCAGCAGGTCTCGTCGATGAACCAGGCCCAGCCGGCGGGGCCGGGGTTACCCAAGGAGGAGCCGTCTGCTGCTGCGGTAATAGTCATGGCTCCCATTTTGGCATACTGGGTGACTCGAGCGTAGCGGCAGCATCGCCTCGCGCGCTTACTCGGACCCTGCGCGCTTACTCGGGCCTTGAGTGTGTGCTCCCTTCTTACTGCGCGTTCCCTCTCGCGCTCCGTTGGACGAGCATTATCCTAGAGCTAAGATACAGGTGAGCCGTGCCGTCGACTCTCTCTCATTCATCGCTTTATGATTTTTGTAGGCAGCTGCTCGTTATGATTTCGCTCTCTCATCGTCTTTCTCGTCGTATCGTCGCAGTGGTGGCGTCCTGTGCCACTGCAGCTGGCATGATCCTCCCCATTTCTTCCGCGCAGTCCGCGCCGGCGCGAGCAGCGCACTCTAACGCACCGCGCACCGCGGAGCAGATGGCGGACACTACCCGCACATCCGGGGCAGAGAATGAGAACGCAGACAGCGACCGGCAGGACTCCTCCCCACTGTCTATTCTCGACAGAGACGCGAACTACCGTATTACCGTGCGTAGCCGGGAGAACACTCTTCCACTTCGCCGCGATGACTCCCCGAAGGGTCGTTGTATGCGCGACCCGATGGCCGGCAACTTCCAACGCTGCCGCATTTGGTCGCCGTCCAACAAACGCTACATGTCCATCCATTTCAAGCCGGCTGTCAAGCATTCGCGGCGTGTCCTGATGCTGCTTGACGGTGCCAGCGCGATCGATACTCACAGTCGCTGGATCAATCTTGGTGGTGCTGCGCGTACCTTCGCGAACACGGACATTAACGTCATCCTGCCCATTGGGGGCGGTGCATCCTACTACGCAGATTTCCAATACCCCTACAAGTACTGTTCCTTGGCTCACCTGAAGTTGGATACACAGCAGTGGGAAACGTTTCTCACTAAAGACCTCCTGAGGTGGGCAACGGATAACGACCTGGCGACCAGCAACTGGAGCGTCGGTGGATTCTCCATGGGGGGCGGGTCGGCGCTCGCCCTGACGGAACGCCACCCAGATATTTTTGACCAAGCACTGTCCTACTCAGGTTTGAACATGATGTTTGTTCCGGGCCTGCAAGAGGTGCTCACCGTCACCAGCGATTTAACCCCCTGTATGTGGCGGCCTTTCGGCAGTCCCTTAAACCCGGCGCGCTACGAGTTTGACCCCTTCCTCAATATGGAGAAACTGCGTGATGCAAAGGATGTCTATCTCTCCGCCAACCTGGGTATTCCGGCCATACGGAACTACCACTCTGGTGACGCGATCAACTCCTTCTGGGAATGGGGAGTTGTTGTCCTCACCGTTCTCTTTTTCCTCAAGGCGAAGGCCATCAATCTTACTAACGTGACGCTCCACATTAAGCCGTTAGGAACGCACAACTACTGGGTGGCAGCGCAGGAACTCCGGGAGACAAAGGAGCGAATCCTCAACAAAACGATTGACGATGACGACGACGGCGACTCTGCAAACATTGACGCGGACAGTTCGGCAGCGAAGAAGAATTCGGCAGGGAAAAGTTCGACGGGCAGTGTGGCAGATGGGACGGCAGATGGTGAGCCGGATAGCTTGGCGGACAGTTCGGACGTCGACGGGCGCACTCCAGGCTCCGCAAAGGGTGCGAAACATGGTGACGGTACACAGAGTGACGGCGATACTTCCTCGACTGTGAAGGAGCCGGCCCCTGCGGCGTCGTCTAGCACAAAAAAGAAGCCAGCTTCGTCGTCTACGGAGAAGCCGGCAGCGTCCACTACTGCGAAGAAGTCAACACCTGCTGTACCGTCCTCGGCAAGGCAGCCGGCACCCACCGCGACGTCGACGAAGAAATCTGTGTGAGTGGGGGCAGTCGCCACTACTCGTGTAGTGGCGTCCTAGGTGTTGGTGCTGGATTCGGCATCATGCTGGCATATTGTGCTCATGCTAGATGAGTAGTGCGCGGCCGTGTGGGGGGTTACTGCTGCGATTCCTGTGATTGGTGTGAGGCTGCCGAAGTCGCCGCCTCGTTTAACGGGTGCCCCGCATGTCCCTTCACCCATGTAAAGGTGCGCCGGCCGGCCCCGCAATTCGGAGTGCAGCTGGCGCATCCGGTTCGCGTTCAGCACCGGCTTGCTGTCACCCATTCCCACAAGTGTCGCCACCCGTCCACACCAGTGCCGTCACTCAACCGGCTCCAGCACCGTCACCGGATAAGCGTAAAACCCAAGGGTGGCATGCATAGTCGCGAATGTAAGGATGGTTGGGTTGTCTTCCCAAGCGAATCGAGTAAAGTTAGGCATACCTAACTAATTCACCCTGAGAGATTTTGCAGAAGGATGCCCGTGGCTACCACAAACACCCCAAAGAGTACCCCGAAACCGGTCTGGGCGGCCGTCTTCGTTGGACTCTCCACCATCATCATGACGCTCGACAACACCATTGTGAACGTCGCGCTATCCTCTATCGCCAACTACTTCAACGCCCCCCTCTCCAGCGCCCAATGGGTAATTAACGCCTACACCCTCGCCTTCGCCTCCCTCCTCCTCGGCGTCGGTGCCATTTCTGACTTCTGGGGCCGACGGCCGCTCTTCCTCATTGGCCACGCCTTCTTTATGCTCTCCAGCCTCGCCTGCGCCTTCGCCCCCACCGCAGACAGTCTCGTCGTCTTCCGTGGCACCCAAGGATTCGGCGCCGCCATGGTTTTCGGCACCTGCATCCCTCTCATCGCAGACGCCTACGCTAAAGAAGACTCCGCCCGCCGCAACCGTGCTATTGGTCTCTCCATGACCGTCTCCGTTGCCGCCATGGCCTTCGGCCCCCTGGTTGGCGGCATCATCCTCCAAACCGCCGGGGACTTCCTTGGTCGCGGCGCCTGGCCCTGGCTCTTCCTCATCAACGTCCCCCTCGGCCTCATCTGCATCCTTGGTACCCTCGCCGCCGTACCCAACACCTACAAGACGCTCCGCGCCGAAGGCACCACTGCCCAAGGCAAAGCCGACTACCTCACCATCGTCTACACTGTCATCAGCCTCTTTGCCATCAACTACGCCATCCTCTACGGACCGCAACGTGGCTGGGGCAGCTGGCGGACCATCCTCCCCTTCATCCTCGGTATTATCGTCATGGGTATCATGATCTGGCGGCAAAAGCGCAAGGGTGACGATGCCCTGCTGAACCTCAACATGTTCAAGATTCCCAGCTACAGCACCGTCATTGTGCTCGGCTTCGTCTCCAAACTCATGAGCTTCGGACTGTTCAGCTACAGCATCTACTGGATGTTCGGCGTCGGACAGCGCACGCCTATCCAAATCGGCGCTATCATCATGCTCGTTGCCGTTCCCATGATCGCCGTTGCCGGCATGGTCGGCCCCCTCGGGAAAAAGATTGGTGCCAATAACGTCGTCGCCATCGGCATGGCCATCACCGCCATCGGCCTCCTCACCGGCCTCTCCATCAACTACACCACCAACTGGGTAGCGATCGTCCCCGTCTTCCTCCTTATGGGCATTGGCGGCGGTTTCGTCACCCCCTTCATGATGGATATTGCCGTCTCCGTCGTACCTCCTCAGAAAGCTGGCGTCGCCACCGGTATGGCCAACGCCGCCATGCCGCTGGGTACCGCCGCAGGTGTCGCCATCAACGGCGCTATCCTAGCCAGTCACATCAACAACGGCCTGGACAAGAACTCTATCTTCACCTCTCTGCCTGCAGACACCGCTAGTACCGTCCGGGACATGGTGAGTACCGGTGCCGCCGACAAGGTGGGCGCCAAGGTTGCCGGGCTGCTGCCCCCCGACCAGGCCACCTCCCTCAACGACCTAGCCATCAAACTCTCCAGCCAGGGCACCGCCATCATCTTCGTGGTGTGTGGCGTAGTCACTCTGCTGACCGTATTTCTGTCCAAGTGGGGCATCCGCGAGTCCGACCGCTGGCACGGCGACGATGCTGGCGACAGCGCGGGCGACGATGCTGGCGAGAAAGATCCTCAGAGGAGGATAAATACCCAACTATGAACAGTTTCACACTCCCCAGACATTGCGCTCTCCCCGATTCACGTTGACGAATCAGACTCACGGAGCTT
>NZ_CAMXWW010000015.1:0-17796 GCF_947252745.1 uncultured Lawsonella sp.
AGATGTGTATAAGAGACAGGGGTGTGGGAGAGTAGGTCGCTGCCGAACTTAACTTCGACTACGGGGAGTCTCGCAGAGACTCCCCGTAGTTTTTTATATGGGCTTAAAATATAGCCACACACGGTTTCTTCACCAAGGATGAGCAATGGCAGAGAACAACAGTAACCAGGGACGCCGCCGCGATAATCGCTCTGGAACGAATTCCTCTGGGCGCTCATACAAGGGGCGGCCCACCAACCGGTTCAACAGCAGACGCTCTGACCGTCCTGGTGGCTCCTCTAACGACCGTGCCAGTCGCTCCAATGATCGATACCGTACGCCCCGTGACGAAAACCGCTACAGCAAACGCAACGGACACGGCGAGCAACGCACTAATCGGCGTTTTGACGATAAACGACAACAGGATCGACGCGGTGGGAACCGTGGTCCCCGTGAAAACCGTGAGTACAACTCGCGCAGTTCGCATGCACCTCGCGGGGGAAAGGACCGCGACCGCAGTACCCACGCGGGTTCCCACAACCGGCCAGCGAAAGGCCCGCAGATTCCCGAATGGGCCGACCCGAGTGCACTCCCCGGTGATATTCGCCGTGAATTGCACATGCTCTCCAAGGAGAACGCCGACCGGGTAGCATCCCACATGATCGCGTCCTATGGGCTCATCGATGACGACCCCGAGCAAGCCCTCGCCCACGCCTATGCTGCCCGCGACCACGCTGGCCGCATTGCCGTCGTACGGGAACACGCCGGCATTATCGCCTACCTCACCGGGCATTGGCAGGAGGCTCTTGGAGAGCTCCGCACAGCCCGCCGAATCGGCGGCGGCCCTGGCCTGCTGAGCGTCATGGCAGACTGTGAGCGTGGTCTCGGACGTCCCGAACGCGCAATCGACATGCTCAACAGTGAGTACGCTGCCTACCTCGACGCAGATGGACGAGCCGAACTTCTCATCGTCGTGGCAGGTGCCCGGGCAGATCTAGGACAGCACGATGCTGCCGTGGTAGTCCTCGAGCAAGGTAATCTTGATCCCACCCAAACGGGCGAAACCGCGGCACGCTATTTCTACGCATACGCCGATGCACTTTTGGCTGCAGGACGCTGCGACGATGCTATCGTGTGGTTCCGAAACGCAGCCTCAATTGATGAGGAAGCCGTAACTGACGCGATGCAGCGCCTCGAGGAACTAGAGAGCTAGGATCGATTCTTTGTGACAACGTCCAACTACGACTGCTATCTCGTTGATCTGGACGGCACTGCGAACGTTGGCGACCTCCCCATTCCCCACGCCGTCACCGCACTTAATGCACTAGGGGATCGCATCGTCTTTGTGACCAACAATGCCTCCCGTTCCCCTGAAACAGTGGCACAACGTCTCACTCGCATCGGATATCACACCGACCCTGACCATATCCTCACAAGTGCACAGCTCGCTTGCCAATTGCTCCGCGAAGAGCTCACTCCCGGTACGGAAGTTCTCGTTCTGGGAGCTCCCTACCTCGAAGAACTCATTCGTCAATCCGGATTTGTGACAGTGCGAGACGAAACTCCAGCCACCCGAGCTGTCGTACAAGGACACTGTGATGACACCGGCTGGCGAGATCTTTCCGCCGCAGCACGTGCTATTCGACAAGGGGCACGCTACTTTGCAACAAACCGCGACACGAGTCTCCCCAGCGAACGTGGCTTGAATGTAGGCAACGGTGCAATGGTGGGAGCTGTCGAGATTTCTACCGGAGTACATGCCACCACCGCGGGGAAACCATCCGCTAGAAGTATGCAACAGGCTGCTCACCTCGTTGGAGGACAGCACGCTCTTGTTATTGGCGATCGCCTGGACACCGACATTGAAGGTGGAATCAACGCAGGATACGACACTCTTTGCGTCCTTACCGGCGTCATCACCATCCTCGATATCTGTAACGCAGCACCGTCGCAGCGCCCCACCTTCGTCCTCCCCAATCTCAGCTTCATCGAAGAGATTCTGGCAGAGGATACCTGTCTGCGTCTCGACACCATGCCTACGTCATATGCCTCCTCCCTTGTTGAACTGGAGATTGATACGCAGGGGAGAGCCACTGTGCACTTTCCTGACCATACGGCGACATCGCGAGAGAAGCTCGCCGCTCTCATTCACCAGGCATGGCACAATAACCACTATGTACGCACCATCGATGGTGCGACCGAGGACGATACAAAGGAGATCCACACATGGCCGAATCTGTGACTCCGCCGACCCCCGCAACAGTGGCGGCCCATGTACATGGTTTCTCTGGAGTGACCCCGGATACGGTCCGTCATGAAGTAGCGGACTATCTCTCCGCTAGTGTTGATAACGCTGACGACACCACAAGTGTTGTAGGACTTTTCGGAGCTGCACACGATGTGCTGACGAACGCTCTCGATGCCGTCGAAGACGAATTGGACTAGTCTCGAGTTCTCAAGGAAGGAAAGTACATGGCGCCTCGTCTCCGCGCCGACGCAGAGTTAGTGCGCCGCAAACTTGCCCGTTCCCGCGAGCACGCCGCAGAGTTGATCAAGACAGGCCGAGTGACCTGCAACGGTATGCCCGTGAAAAAACCCGCTAGTATCATCGACCCGAATGCGGCCCTCGTCGTCGAAGAGTTAGAAGAATACAAATGGGCCAGTCGTGGAGCACATAAATTACTTGGTGCACTCGACGCATTCGGGCCACAAGGCTTAACGGTAGCGGGGAAACGCTGCCTTGATGCGGGCGCCTCAACCGGCGGATTCACCGACGTACTGCTGGCACACGATGCCGCCCATGTGATTGGGGTTGATGTTGGGTACGGACAAATGGTGTGGAGGCTCCAAAGCGATCCACGGGTCACAGTGCTCGACCGTACCAACGTCCGCTCAATTAACGCAGACACTCTCGGGGGACCAGTAGACCTCGTCGTGTCGGACCTCTCCTTTATCTCCCTTACACTGGTCCTGGAGGCCTTATTGGCTTGCTGCACCCAGGACGCACAGATGATGCTGATGGTAAAACCACAGTTCGAGGTCGGCAAGCACAACGTCGGGGCAGGGGGAGTAGTGCGCGACCCTGCACAGCGCCGTGCTGCAATATGCCAAGTCGCGCAGAAAGCTCTCGAGCTTGGAATGGGTATTCGGGACATTGCAGCGTCTCCACTTCCAGGACCATCGGGGAACGTCGAATATTTCCTCTGGATTGACGCCCACCCTTCCTCAGCTGCTTGGATTGAGCCCGGTAAAGAGCCTGATCAGCCGCAGGGAGAGGCGCTATTGTGTATCCTGGGTACGAATGAGAAAGCACTATCCGAGTTAGCTGCTCTCGCAGCTAGTGCAGTAGAAAAGGGACCCCAGTAATGTCGGAGTCACAGCCCCCTGCGCGCAGCCATGAGGGTTTTGTCCCCAACCGTGTGCTCATTGTCGGATACTCCTATGACGCCCCCCAGATTGCCACTGAGGTTGCTGACTATTTGCGTAGCAAAGGTATTAGCAGCAGCATTCTTGACAAAGACCCCTGGAATGAACCACCGGGTGCTTACTCGGCATCCATTATTGATGGGGCACGCACTATTGCCGCCTCAAGCGACCTCATCATTGTGCTGGGAGGCGACGGAAGCTTCTTGCGCGGTACTGACTTGGCGCATGGAGCGGACATTCCCCTGATCGGTATCAATATGGGGCACGTTGGCTTCCTAGCAGAGCTGGAAGCAGACCATATTTGGGATGCTCTCGACCGGCTCGTTGAGGGAGACTTCACCATCGAAGACCGGATGACCATTGACGTAGATGTTATTTCCGGTGATCGAGTGCGTACAGGAAGCTGGGCAATCAACGAACTCAGCCTTGAAAAGGCAAGTCACCGAGGCATTCTCGAAGCTACCTTGGCTATCGATAATCGACCGGTATCGAGCTATGCCTGCGATGGAATGTTCGTGTCCACTCCCACCGGCTCCACCGCCTACGCATTCTCCGCGGGGGCCCCAGTAGTGTGGCCCCAGATGGAAGCAATGCTCGTTATGCCGAATAACGCACATGGGCTCTTCACCCGTCCCCTCGTTGTCTCTCCCGAGTCCCTAGTGACTATTGATGTCAATTGTGGCCGCGGTCTAGCAATGGCCTATCTCGACGGCTACCGCGGAATTCGAGTGGAAAATGGGGAACGGATTCTCGCCCGCAAAGGATCCCGCCCAGTTCGTATGATTCGCCTCGACACCAGCCCATTTGCGGACAAACTAGTGCGGAAATTCCATCTACCGGTAAAGGGATGGCGCGACGTTTTACGCCACACAGCTCCCCACAAAAATGATCCCATCGGTTAACCTAGCGTTGTGTTAAGCGAACTACGGATCACCAACCTCGGCGTCATCGCGGAGACCGACGTCGAGCTCCATAATGGCCTCACCGTTATCACTGGTGAAACTGGTGCGGGTAAGACAATGCTCCTCTCCTCCCTGCAACTTCTCACCGGACAGCGTGCCGATTCCTCAAAGGTGCGGCACACTGCCCCCGAGGAGACTAGTGAGGCGCGCGTGGAGGGCCGTTTCGAGACTGCAGCTCTTCCGGAAGGGGTAGCTGACCGTACACGCAGTGTGCTCACGGAATGCGGCGCGCAAGCAGATGATGATGGATCCGTCATTGCGTTGCGCACCGTGCGCTCTGATGGTCGCTCCCGCGCACACCTCGGGGGACGTAGCGTGCCGGCCGGTACCCTGGCGAGTTTTGCACAGCCCCTCCTTGCTATTCATGGTCAACATGACCAGCTGCGGCTACTGAATTCAAGCCAACAACGGGAGGCTCTCGACCGTTTTGGGGGAGACGAGGTTCGTGACCTGCTCTCGGCGTATCGCAGCGTTATGCACCAATGGCGTGAACGCAGTCGTGAGTTACACGAACGACAAACACAAGGACAGCAGCGTGCGCGCGAGTTCGCGCAGCTGACAGAGGCTGTTGACGAAATTGAGAAGGCAGCACTCTGCGCCGGAGAAGATTACCACTTGCAAGAGGACATTCGACGGCTGATGGACGCAGATGAGCTGCGAGAAACAGCGAGTGGTGCGAATTATCTCCTCAGCGGAGATGCAGCATTTCTGGCGGTGGCTGACCAACAACCTGGGTCTGGCGTGGACAGCCCGCAGACAGCGATCGACGCAGTCGGCCAGACGCGCGACGCACTGCACAATAGCAGTGATCCGACACTCCAAGACTGGTCTCAACGACTCGATGAGGCACTGTCCATTATTGAGGATGTTTCCTCAGATCTTCATACGTACCTCGAAGAGTTGAACGTCGACCCAGCCGTGTTGGAGGAGAAACTAGCGCGTCAGGCATTGGTGAAGGCGATTGTGCGGAAGTATGGTGTCGACGTCGATGCTGTGCTGCGCTGGAAGAACGAGGCAGAAGCCCGTATTGCTGAACTTGATTCGTCTGAAACGACGCTCGACGAGCTGCGGGATGACGTCACCCGCCTGCACGATGAGATGCGTGATGCATCCCGTGCATTAACCACCGCGCGGAAAAAAGCGGCACGACGTCTGCAGCATTCGGCTACCGCGGTACTCCACACTTTGGCCATGGAGAAAGCGAACTTCAGCATTAGTGTTGCACCCCTTGCCGGTGGTGACGCACATGCTGATAGTGCCCGTAGTTTTTCGGAATCCGGTGCTGATGAGGTGACCTTCCTCCTGGCGGCTAACGCGGGAGCCACCCCGCAGCCCATCGCGAAAGCTGCCTCGGGAGGTGAGCTTTCGCGTGTGATGCTGGCGCTTGAAGTAGTTCTCGCCCAGGACGACTATGGCCGCACACTCATTTTCGACGAGGTCGATAGCGGTATCGGTGGTTCTACGGCGCTAGAGATTGGTCGTTGCCTTTCCCGTCTAGCACGCATCCACCAGGTTCTCGTGGTGACCCATCTTCCGCAGGTTGCTGCGTTCGCCGACCATCACCTGACCGTCACGAAAGATAATTCGGGGACGACAGCAGAGACGACAGTGGCCGACCTCGACGACGAGGCCCGCATTGCCGAGCTAGCACGAATGCTGGCAGGAATGGGAGACACGGAGACGGGTAAAGCGCACGCGAAAGAACTGTGGGCAACCGCATCGAACCTAAAAAGCGCTGATTGGCCGGCCTAAACTCGGCGCGCCTCTCTCCATCGAGGCCCTCATTCCGAAATAATGGCAGGTATGAAGTGGCCTTTTTCCCGTTCCGATAAGCACCCTGATCCTGGCATCGCCGGAATTGCACGCGTCGATAGCTCGGTAGCCCGTGTGCTGCGTCGCGTCGAGCCTGGAGACATCGTCGTCATCAACGAACCGGATCTCACCCAAGCTGCAGCAGAAGACCTTATCGCAGCTGGAGTGGTAGGCGTTATTAATGCTTCCCCGGCACTGTCCCATACCTATCCCACCTATGGAACGCTCGTTCTGCTGCAGGCCGGAGTCGCCGTAGTAGACGAAACCGGAGTGGACATCTTCGACGGTGTCCGCGATGGCAAGACACTGTCGATGGATGCAGGCACCATCTGGGTAAAAGGTGAAGCAGTTGCGCATGGTAATGCCCTGACGCTCCCCGCAGTGTCCCAGCAAATCGAGGATCGCCGGACCCGGGTTAATGACCAGCTGTCCGCATTCGCCGGTAATACTGCAGAATTCTTGACGACGGAATCGCCCCTGCTTCTCGAAGGAATGGGGGTTCCCGAGATTGACTGCGACATGGCGGAACGGAAGGTCGTCATCGTCAGCTACAGCGAGTCAAGTGCGGCCGAACTGGAATCGATCCGCTGGTTCATCAAGAAGAACAAGCCGGTTTTGGTCGGAGTAGGAGCAGGTGCAGAGCTTCTCGTAGATGCCGGCTATAAGCCAGATCTTCTGGTGGGGGACCCTCACACCATGACCAACGAAACGCTGCAGTGCGGTGCTCAGCTTGTCCTCCCAGCTGCCCCTGATGGACACGCCGAAGGTCTGGAACGGGTGCAAGATCAGGGAGTTTCTGCCATTACCTTCCCCGCAGTAGCCGATGCGGAGGAACTCGCACTTCTCTTGGCAGACTACGGCGAAGCGGCCCTCGTCGTGGCGGTTGGTCTCACCATGACACTGCAAGACTTCCTCGACCCGGACTCGATGAGTACCGGTGCGGCGGCCTTCCTCACTCGCCTCAAAGTTGCCCATTGTCTGGTTGATGCCCAAGCCCTCAGTTCGCTTCGCCCCGACCAGTCTGTGAGCTGGTGGGCAGTGCTGCTAGCGCTCCTTAGCGCCGCCTTCGCCGCGCTGGTGGTCTACCTCTATGGGTTCCCCGATACCGCGGGGGCATCCACCATTATCGACAACTGGAATAGCTTCGCGACAACGGTCCAAGGCTGGTTCTAACCACACCACCTCCGCAGAACTCTAAGGGAAGACGCATGATGAAAAAGGGAAACGGAATCGCACTCAGTATCGCTGCGGTGTGCATTGCGCTGGGCGTGGGCATTATTACCGGGGGAACGTTGGTAGCTCCACAAGGCCCCCAACCGAGCACGACCACGCATGTCGCTGAAGAGGCTGTACCAGAGGTTCCTGCACGCGCACTTGCTGGCCGAAAAGTCCTTATTATCGCCACTCCGGCAGCCAACCGTGACACTGTTGCTGCTATCCAAAAGCAGGTGACGGCAGCCGCGGGGCGGGTGACGGGGCTCATCACCCTCACCCCTAAGTTTGCAGCGACGGAAAACGATGCTGAGCTCTCCACTCTTATCACTAACGCGCTGCCCCAAGGGGTTGAGCTTCCCACCGATCGAGATCAGAATTCTGGCCGACTAACTGGATCCATTGTGGGGTCCCTGGCCCACAAACCCGACAACCCGGTAGGGGACGAGGCACGATCCGCGTTCATGGATCGATTTGTTGCCAATGGATTCGTCACCCAGGACAGTTTCTTGGGTGAGGCCAACTCCGCCATCCTTATTTCGGGTGGTTCTGCTAACGGAGCTGCCCCTAACTCTGAGGACGGCGCGCGTGGTGTCACCATTGCGAAAGTTGGGCAAGGCCTGGCGGAGCGCAAAGTGCCCACCGTTGTGGCGGGGGCTGCCGGTTCCGAGCAGGTGAATGGTCCGCTCGCCGCAGCGCGGACGCTCACGGTCAAAGGGCTCGCTACCGTGACCAACGCCAACAAGAAATCTGGCCAGGCTAACATTGTGTTACGAGTTGCTGAGCTCACTAAAGGAATGTGACCGGCATAACTTTTCCATGCTAGTCTGAAATCCCGTAGGAAAAATGTGTTCTCCGAGAGAGGCGCACTCAACATACGGGAGTTCTCGTGCTGAATAGCAAAACCGCCAAACGCGCATGCAAGCACATCATTGTCACCGGCGGCGTCGTCTCGTCCCTCGGAAAAGGTCTGTCCGCCGCTAGCCTGGGGCAACTTCTCATTTCCCGTGGCCTCTCCGTCACCATGCAGAAGCTGGACCCGTACCTCAACGTTGACCCGGGTACCATGAACCCCTTCCAGCACGGTGAAGTCTACGTTACCGAAGACGGTGCAGAAACAGACCTAGATCTCGGACACTACGAACGCTTCCTCAACGTCCCCATGTCGCAGCGAGGAAACATCACCACCGGACGCATCTACACCAACGTCATCGCCAAAGAACGGCGCGGCGGCTACCTCGGTGGCACCGTACAGGTCATTCCACACATCACAGACGCCATCAAAGAAGCCATTCTCGCCATGGAAGAGCCCGACGAGAACGGCGTCGCACCGGATGTTGTCATCTCCGAAATTGGTGGCACCGTTGGTGACATTGAATCCCAGCCGTTCCTCGAAGCAGTGCGCCAGCTGCGCCACGATGTTGGCCGCGAGAACATTTTCTACATGCACTGCGCTCTCGTCCCCTACATCGCCCCCTCGGGCGAACTCAAGACCAAGCCCACCCAACACTCTGTCGCCACTCTGCGCAGCATTGGTATCGTGCCCGACGCGCTCGTACTCCGTGCCGACCGCCCGGTTCCCGATCCGCTCAAAGAGAAGATCGCTCGCATGTGCGACGTTGACGAAGAGGGCGTCATCTCCTGCCCAGATGCCCCGTCAATCTACGACATCCCCAAGGTCATCTATGACGAAGGCCTCGACACCTACGTCATCCGTAAACTAGGACTGCCCTTCCGTGACGTCGATTGGACAGTATGGGGCGACTTGCTCGATCGCGTCCACAACCCCCAGCGTGACGTCACCATCGCCGTCGTCGGCAAATACATCGATCTTCCCGACGCCTACCTCTCCGTTATCGAGGCAGTCCGCGCCGGCGCCTTCGCCGAACACGCAAAAGCCCATATCAAGTGGGTTCCTGCCGATGACTGCGAAGATCCCGCCGCAGCAGCTGCACTCTTCTCCGACGTCGACGGCATTGTCGTCCCCGGAGGGTTCGGGGTGCGCGGCGTCGAAGGCAAGATTGGCACCATCCGCTATGCTCGCGAGCAGAAGATTCCGCTCCTCGGCTTGTGCCTCGGTCTGCAATGTACCGTCCTCGAAGCAGCCCGGGCTGCTGGGATTACCGACGCATCCTCCACCGAGTTCGACCCCAACACCGCCCACCCCGTCATCCATACCATGGCCGATCAGGAAGACATCGTGGCAGGACACGCCGATATGGGCGGCACGATGCGTCTCGGCTCCTACCCAGCGGTACTCACAGACGGCTCAATCGTCGCAGAAGCATACGGTACAACCTCCATTGCGGAGCGGCACCGTCACCGTTTTGAAGTGAACAATGCGTACCGTGACGAAGTCGAAAGCGTTGGTCTGCATATTTCGGGTACCAGCCCAGATGGCACACTGGTGGAGTTCGTCGAATATGACCGTTCGATTCACCCCTTCCTGGTCGCCACCCAAGCACACCCCGAATACAAGTCTCGGCCCACGCAGCCGCATCCGCTATTCCACCAGCTTGTTGTCGAAGCGCTGCGCTATCATCAGGACAAAGAGGGCGTTACCGCAAGTGATAGCCCTGTTTCCCCGGCGGGCGAAACCACCGACATCGCCCCTGACGTAGCGGAGTAACTCGTTTACGCTGACGCTGGTACAGTCCGCAAGGAGGCCACCATGGCTACCGCACCTGGATCGCATGACTTCACTGTCATTGACTCAGAAACCCTCTACGAGGGTGCAATACTGGCGCTTCGTAAAGACCACGTCCGCATGCCGGGCGGTGGTAGCGCCGCGCGTGAAGTAGTGGAGCATTCCGGGGCGGTCGCCGTGGTAGCCCTTAACGACCAGGGGGAGATCCTCCTGGAACGCCAATACCGGCATCCAGTGGCGCGCCGCCTGTGGGAACTTCCCGCCGGCATCCTCGACATTCCCGGAGAAAGCCCACTTGCAGCGGCACAGCGCGAACTCCAGGAAGAGACGGCATACGCTGCTGACCAGTGGTGGGTCATTGCCGACACCATCACTTCACCTGGATTCGCGGATGAGTCTGTTCGGATCTTCCTCGCACGTGGCCTCCACCAGGTAGACAGGCCAACACCTGAACAAGAAGAAGCTGACATGGAGCTGCAGTGGGTACCTCTCCCGCAGGCTGTACAGCGCGTCTTCTCCGGCGACATCATCAACAGCATCGCAGTGGCGGGCATTCTCGGAGTGTCCCAGTGCCTCGTGGCAGGTGGAGAGGAAATTCTGCGGTCTGCCGATGCGGAATGGGATTCGCGGGCTTGGCGTTTCGCACAACGCCGCGATAGCTAACACGCCAGCTGCGTACCCTCACCGACCATGATGGAAGGAGGCGCTCATGGGAGACCTCACCAGCCAGGTAGAGGCATACTTCGACTTTCTTACCGTTGAACGAGCTGCCTCCCACAACACGCTACAGGCCTATCGGCGAGATATTGACCGCTATGCTGCGTTTCTCGCGCTCTATCCCATCACCACCCTGGCAGATGTCACGCAAACCCATGTTGAAGAGTTCCGTGATTCCCTCGTCACCGGAGACAGCCGACTGGGGTATGCACCCCTAGCGACCAGCTCAGCCGCACGCATAATGGTCTCGATTCGAGGTCTCCACAAGTTTGCGCTGCGGGAAGAATTCACCGGCACCAACCCGGCAGCCATGGTGGCGCCCCCAAAACCCCCGCAGCGTCTCCCGAAAGCATTGCCGGTCGACACGATCCTCCGGCTCCTCGAAGGCGCAGGAGATGGATCGTCGCCGGATCCAGTGCGAGCACTACGCGACCGTGCACTGCTCGAGCTACTGTACACCACGGGAGCTCGCATCTCCGAGGTTACTGGCCTCGACATCGGTGATCTGGATGTCGACAACGCGGCCGTCTTGCTTCACGGAAAAGGCGATAAAGAACGTATTGTGCCAGTCGGTGGCCCTGCCCTGCATGCCTACCAGGAATATATGGTGCGCTCTCGTCCGGCGCTGTCCCGCGGGAAAACCCATGCCGTCTTCTTGAATCTGCGGGGCGGCCGGATGAGCCGCCAAAGTGCCTGGCAGATTATTCAGGAGGCAGCAAAGCGAGCCCAGATCACCGACGATGTGTCGCCACACACCTTACGCCACTCCTTCGCCACCCACATGCTCGAAGGCGGCGCAGATGTGCGCGTGGTGCAGGAATTGTTAGGGCACTCTTCGGTAACCACCACACAGATCTATACGATGGTGACAGCGGAATCTTTACGAGAGGTTTGGGCAGAGGCCCATCCGCGAGCACGGTAGGCTGGTAGGGAAAAGGGAAAGGAGAACTCCACCATGGCAGTTCGGTCGCAGGAGCCTGAGAAGGGCAGTGCCGACGACGGCGCGACGAGCGGGTCCGAGAAAATGGGCCCCACCGGGCGACCACTTCGCACCATCCCCACCCCGCAGCCAAAGACAAAGCACGGCCCAGCCGTAGTGCTCTCCATGTGTAACCAAAAAGGGGGAGTCGGCAAAACCACCTCCTCCATTAACTTGGGAGCATCACTCGCCGAGGCCGGACGTCGCGTACTGCTCGTCGATCTCGACCCGCAGGGCGCACTCTCGGCAGGCTTAGGCATCCAAAGTTATGACCTGGACACGACGGTCTATAACCTACTGGTGGACAACTCCGTGAGCGTCGATGAGGTTATTGTGCGGACCCGCACCGAAAACCTCGATGTCATCCCCGCCAATATCGACCTTTCTGCCGCGGAGATTCAGCTTGTCTCCGAAGTAGGGCGCGAACAGGCCCTTTACCGGGCGATTTATCCGGTAATGGATCGCTATGACTACATTTTGGTGGACTGCCAGCCCTCCCTCGGACTCCTGACCGTTAATGCACTAGCGTGCTCCGACGGAGTCATCATCCCCATGGAATGCGAATTCTTCTCCATGCGTGGTCTGGCGCTTCTCACCGACACTATGGACAAAGTTCGCTCACGCCTCAATCCCCGGCTGTCCCTCACCGGTATCCTTGTCACCCTCTACGATGGTCGCACCCTGCATGCACGAGACGTCATGGCGCGCCTCATGGAAGCCTTCGGCGATACCGTATTCGAAACCGTCATTACGCGCACAGTCCGGTTCCCGGAAACCTCAGTGGCTGGTGAACCCATCACCACATGGGCATCCTCCTCACCCGGTGCACAGCAATACCGACAGCTTGCTGCGGAAGTTATTGAGCGAATTGAGCGCTAAGCGGTGAGTGACGATGGTTTCCGGCTGCGCCTCAGGAACTTCGAAGGTCCGTTTGATCTGCTCCTGCAGCTGATCCAAGATCGCAAACTCGACATCACCGAGGTAGCACTGCACGAAGTGACAGATGAGTTCATCGCGTACACCCGCAGCCTCAGCGAAGAAAAAGGCCTCGATGCCGTCACCGAATTTCTGGTCGTAGCAGCGACCCTTCTCGACCTCAAAACTGCACGGCTGCTCCCACAAGGCGACATGGTCGACCCCGCCGACCTGGAATTGTTGGAAGCCCGCGATCTGCTCTTCGCCCGACTCTTCCAATACAAGGCCTTCAAAGAAGTCGCCCAGCTCTTCGCCCGCTGGCAGCAGGATGCTCCCCATCGCTATGCCCGCTCCGTCGCCCCCGAAGAACGCTTTCTTCACCTCTTACCACCCGTCTCCCTAGGCATGAACGCTACCGAGTTCTCGCTGCTGGCAGCCGTCGCCTTCCGCCCCAAACCCGTGCCTAGCGTAAGTACCACACATGTGCACATCCCTGTCGTCTCGGTGGAACATGAAGCTCGGCTCGTGCTGCGCGTCCTCTCCCAACTCCAGCTGGGAGACCGCATGGAGTTCCGCCAGCTAGTGGCCGACTGTTCGCAAAGCATGACAGTCGTGGGTCGTTTCCTCAGCCTGCTCGAGCTCTACCGGCTCAAAGCAGTCGACTTCGAGCAGGAAGAGCCACTCGGAGATCTTTACGTCGGGTGGACAGGAAAAACCTTTGACGAGGACACCCTCAATAAGGCAATGGGGGAGTAGGAGAGAAGCAGTGACGACAACGGATAACCACGACCACCCTAGCGATGCAGCACACCCGAGTGTACGAGGTGCCATCGAAGCGGTAGTGCTTGTTGTTGATAGCCCCATCAGTGCCGACGATCTGGCCGAAGTGGTGGACAGCGATGTAGACACCGTCACCCGCATCCTCCAGCAGTGGGCGGACGAACTCACTGCGGCGCAGAGTGGTATCGATCTGCGGGAAATACCGGAAGGGTGGCGGCTCTACACCCGCGCGGACTACGCCCCCTACGTAGAAAAAGTGCTTCTCGAGGGAACGCGGGGGACGCTCTCCCGGCAAGCGCTGGAAACCCTCGCCGTGGTCGCCTACCGACAGCCCGTCACCCGCTCACAGGTCTCAGCAGTACGCGGCGTAAACGTTGACGGAGTGATGCGCACGCTCCAAGCGCGTGGACTCATCGTCGACAATGGGCAGGACCCCGAAACCGGCGGAATGCTCTTCTGTACCACCTCACTCTTCCTCGAAGAACTCGGGCTCACCGATCTTTCCGCCCTTCCAGACCTAGCACCACTACTGCCGGCAGTAGAACGCATTGATGAAATCGACAAGGAAGTACGTCAGACTGTTGAAGCCCGCCGGGCTAAAACTGCCTCGCCCAAGAGAGACCCCGCCGACCCAGATGATCCTGTGGAAAGCGCAGAGCCGGGGCAGATCCATGCGTCTATTACCGCGCAGTGACGCCACCAACCCGCTCCCACATCTCGAATAATTCGAGTCAGCAGTCCGTTCTATGACAAAATAGGGAGGACACTAGCGCTGCATCAACAATGGCAGAGGCTAGATCGACTCATTGAGAAAAGAGAACATTGTGAACCGACCCGCTCGCCGTGATGGCACACCGGCAAGGAAGAACCGCCAGGGAACCTCTGGCGGTGCCGCTAAAAAGTCTTCTCAACCCACTCACACTTCTCGTCGTGTACAGCAGAATCGCACTTCCGCATCCGGAAAATCTCGTTCGACCGGAACTACTACTCGACAACGAGGCAACAAGAACTCATTACCTCGGACATCCTCTGCTCGACCAAGCCGCCACCAGATGGTGACTCCAGACAACCCAGTCAAAGTACTGGATCCGTCACCACGCTTCCCCCAGGAGATTCGCCTACAGAAATACCTGGCGCAGGCCGGGGTGGCGTCACGCCGCGTCTCGGAAGAGCTCATTGCCGCCGGCCGTGTACAGGCGAACGGCGAGGTTGTACGGCAGCAAGGAGTCAAAGTTAATCCTGCTAACGCGATCGTCCACGTTGACGGGGAACGCGTCATCGCCCGCGAAGAACACGTTTATCTGGTGTTGAACAAACCACGCGGGTACCTCTCCACTATGGCCGATGACCAGGGTCGCGCGTGTGTGGGAGACATCGTCGCGGAGCGCGTCAACGCTGGCCAGCGGCTCTTTCATGTGGGAAGGTTGGATCAAGACACGGAAGGCTTGCTCCTGCTGACGAATGACGGGGAACTAGCTCACCGGTTGATGCATCCCTCCTACGAGGTACCCAAAACCTACCTCGCCACAGTGCGAGGTGTTATGGGCCAACGCGACGCCCGCAAACTACGGCAGGGGATCGTCCTCGACGATGGTCCCATTGCTGCCGATGAGTTACAGATCATGGATACCCTCGATGGAAAGACGCTGCTCCGCGTCGTCGTTCATGAAGGACGCAATCGGATCGTACGCCGTATGCTCGCTGAAATCGGATTCCCCGTTATCGAGCTAGTGCGGACGAGGTTGGGTGGAGTGACCCTGGGGAATCAACGCTCAGGGTCACTCCGCAAACTTTCCAATAAAGAAGTCGCATCACTCTATGAGGCGGTTCACCTATGACTCTCTACATTGCTGTTGACGGCCCCAGCGGCGCCGGGAAATCCACAGTGTGCCGCGCAGTTGCCCGCGAGTTGGGAATGGCTTACCTCGATACGGGCGCTATGTACCGCATCATTACCCTTGCAGCTCTTCGGGCTGGTCTCACCCCAGATCAATCATCAGCGATTGTCGGCCTTCTCGACTCCATTGATATTTCGGTGTCGGCAGACCCAGAAGCAACACGTTTCTACCTCAATGGGGAGGACGTGACGGCAGAGATTCGAGAAGGTGAAGTAACGGCGCAAGTGTCCGCCGTTTCCGCTATTCCAGAAGTCCGGGACAGACTCGTCGAGCTGCAACGTGAGCTTGCTCGCACCGGCAATGGTGCGATCGTCGATGGCCGGGACATAGGAACAGTCGTGTTGCCGGATGCGCCGCTCAAAATCTTCCTCACCGCTTCGCCGGAGGAACGCGCGCGTCGTCGCGTAGAGCAGGATCGTGCCGAAGGACGCGAGGCACACTTCGATGATGTTCTCGCATCTGTTATTGCCCGTGACAGAGCCGACTCGACCCGTTTAGTCTCGCCCCTGCGCCAAGCTGAGGACGCTATTGTCGTGGACTCCACAGGGAATGAATTTTCGCAGACAGTGGCTATCATTGCCCATCTTGCCCGCGAGGTACAGCCCCCCCGGCCGCGCACTGCCATTGACACAGAGGAGGCAACGACGGTGGATTACACAGAGGAGCTAGACGAGACTGACGATGCGTCATGGGATGGCAGCAATGACGCTTTATCATCGCAACACTACGATGGTGACCTCGACGAATACGATGACTCCAATGAAGAAGCCTGGGAGCGTCTCGCAGCGGAATACCTGGCTGAGGACGAAGAAAGCCGCGGTTATGACGAGGAACTTCTTCCTGTCGTTGCGGTCGTGGGTCGTCCGAACGTGGGAAAGTCGACACTCGTCAACCGCTTCATTGGCCGGCGGGAAGCTATAGTTGAAGACTTCCCAGGAGTCACACGCGACCGCAACTCCTACGAGGCGCTCTGGAACGGACGCCGCTTCATGGTGACTGACACCGGTGGTTGGGAACCTGACGCCAAAGGTATGCACAAAGAGATCGCGAAACAAGCAGAGATTGCGATGAAGACGGCAGATGTTATCGTGCTCGTCGTCGATGCGACAGTTGGTGTCACTATCACTGATGAAATCGTGTCACGGAGTCTTTTACGAGCTGACATTCCCGTTTTAGTTGCTGCCAATAAATCCGACTCACCCAATGCCGACGGTGACGCTGCTGAATTCTGGTCACTGGGTCTTGGCGAACCACATCCCATCTCCAGCTTGCACGGCCGTGGCGCTGCCGACCTTCTCGACGAGATTGTTGAATTACTCCCGGAGCATCCCCGGCGGGGAGAGACATCTCTATCCGGAGTGCGACGCGTTGCCCTGGTGGGTAAACCGAATGTTGGTAAGAGCTCGCTTCTTAACAAACTCTCTGGGGAAAGCCGTTCGGTTGTCGATAATGCTTCCGGCACGACCGTAGACCCGGTGGACTCGATCGTGGAGTTAGACGGTCGCTTGTGGCACTTCGTTGATACGGCAGGTCTGCGGAAGCGAGTAGGACAGGCGCAAGGGCATGAGTATTACGCTTCGTTGCGAACAAAGGCTGCTATTGAAGCGGCAGAAGTCGTCATTATCCTCATTGATGCCTCCCAGCCCATCACCGAACAGGACCAGCGAGTGGTCAATATGGTGCTCGATGCCGGGCGTGCTGTCATTCTGGCCTACAACAAGTGGGACCTTGTTGATGAGGATCGCCGCTATGAGTTGGAGCGGGAGATCGAACGTGACCTCAAACAGCTGAGCTGGGCTAAACGCGTCAATATCTCTGCCACTACGGGACGCGCATTGCAGAAACTCGTGCCAGCTATTGATGAAGCACTGGAGAGTTGGGATAAGCGCATTTCGACAAGCCAATTGAACCAGTGGCTGAAAGAGGTTGTGGCTGAGACACCGCCGCCTATGCGAGGGGGACGTCTTCCCCGTGTTCTGTTTGCCACGCAGGCTGCCACTCGGCCCCCAACTTTTGCGCTGTTCACTACTCGTTTCTTGGAAGGTGGCTACCGTCGTTTCCTGGAGCGGAAACTGCGGGAGAGTTTTGGTTTTACTGGTTCGCCTATCCGTATCAGCATACGAGTTCGTGAAAAGCGTCGGAAATAGGGGAGTGCGGTTATTTCAAACTCTCTGTGGCAGCTCCAAAAGTTCACATGGAAATAACTGTCTTGCAGGCGATTGGGAAAATTCCCTCTTGTCGTTATAAGGTATAGGAGCTGTCGCAGACAGCGGACGGGCTATGGCGCAGTTTGGTAGCGCACTTGACTGGGGGTCAAGGGGTCGTGGGTTCAAATCCCGCTAGCCCGACCATGCGAACACCGGTCCACGGATGTGGACCGGTGTTCTGTTTTTTGGGAAAATACCGTGGTAATCCTGGGTTAAGGGTCAAAATGTGTGTCTGGCTCGGCGTGTCGCGGGGGTTAGATTT
>NZ_CAMXWW010000016.1:0-13696 GCF_947252745.1 uncultured Lawsonella sp.
CCATCCAAGCGATCACCGGCCACGAACTTCCGCACTAAATTGGCCTAAGTCAGGTTTCATAGTCATGGTGACTAGGGTACGCGGTATTCAGAAACCCTGAAAAATTTTGCGATATTTTTCAGCGACCTGGGGTTTTAAAATCACATCCGTAACAAATCGATTTGTTTTCAGGGTTCGCCTTGCCGCCGCCCGAGGATTACGGTTAGCCCATGACCGAAAAAGCCCCCTCCGGAGTTATCGACTCTTTCCGCTACGCGTTTTCCTCCCCGGCGCGCCTGCGCACCGAAGTGTTTGCCGGCATGACCGTGGCGCTTGCGCTGATTCCGGAGTCCATCGCCTTTTCCATCCTGGCGGGTGTGGACCCGGCGGTGGGGCTGTTCGCCACCGTCATCATGGCAATCACGATTTCGTTCACCGGCGGGCGCCCTGCGATGATCACCGCCGCCACCGGCGCCATCGCCCTGGTAATCGCACCGGTGATGCGCGATCACGGCTTTGACTACTTCATTGCCACGGTGATCCTCGGCGGCATCTTCCAAATCCTGTTGGCCATCCTTGGCATCGCACGCCTTATGCGGTTTATCCCCCGCTCCGTGATGGTCGGCTTTGTCAACGCCCTGGGCATCCTCGTGTTTTCCGCGCAGTTGCCGCACCTGTTCAACGTACCGTGGTTGGTCTACCCGCTGGTGGCCATCGGCCTGGTCATTGTGGTCGGCCTGCCACGCCTGACCACGGTTGTCCCCGCCCCACTGGTAGCCATCGTCGTGCTCACCGCGATGGTGCTGGCGTTCGGCTGGTCCGTGCCCAACGTGGGTGACATGGGTCAGCTCCCAAGCTCGCTACCAGGTCTTTTGCTTCCCGACGTCCCGTTAACCCTCGAAACGTTTTCCATCATCGCACCGTATGCCTTGGGCATGGCAGTAGTCGGCATCATGGAATCCTTGATGACCGCCAAGCTTGTAGATGACATCACCGACACCCACTCCGACAAAACCCGCGAATCCTGGGGCCAAGGCGTAGCCAACATTGTTACCGGTTTCTTCGGCGGCATGGGCGGCTGCGGCATGATCGGCCAAACCATGATCAACGTGCGCGAATCCGGCGCACGCACCCGCCTGTCCACGCTGATTTCCGGCGTGTTCCTCTTGGTGCTCATGCTCACGTTGAACAACCTGGTGGGCCAAATCCCCATGGCCGCTTTGGTTGCCGTGATGATCGTGGTCTCCCTTGGCACCATTGACTGGCACTCCCTCCACCCACGCACGCTGAAGTTCATGCCGCTGTCTGAAACGACCGCGATGTTGGTCACTGTCGTCGGCACGCTGGGCACCGGCAACCTGGCCGTCGGCGTGGTGCTGGGTGTGCTGACGGCGATGGTGACCTTCACCCGCCGCGTCGCCCACCTGGTGCGCCTGGAGATGGTCGAAGAGCTAGACACGACTGGCGACGGCCACCCCAACATCCGCACCTACAAAGTCCACGGCCAGCTCTTCTGGGCGTCCAGCAACGACCTTGTGTACCAGTTCGACTACAACGATGAGGCCGAACACATCATCATTGACCTCTCCGCGGCCGAAATTTGGGACGCCTCCACCGTAGCCACCCTCGACTCCATCACCCACAAGTTCCAGCAGCGCGGCAAAACCGTGGAGATCATCGGCCTGGACGGCCCGAGCAAGTGGCGCCTCGACCACCTCTCCGGCCAACTCGGCGATAGTTAGCGAGAGTGAAGCTCTCGGCGGGCCTGTGTTGGCCCGGTTGGCCTCCCCCAGCATTTAGCCGCCGGCCGATGCAACAATCCGGGGAGCTAGTGTCGCCACCTGGGCGTTTAGAAGCCGGAATGTAGCAATTTGGAAATCACTGCAGCGGGTTAGTTGGCGCTGACGCCATTGGGCTGTAAGCGACCCGGGGGTCGTTTACAAAACCCCAGGTCGCGTTCGTCACATCCGTAACAAACGGCCTTGGTTGCAATGAGGCTGATGTGGCACGCGGGATTAGCTACGGGCTAGGGCACAGGGCAAGAGCTCAAGAAAACCCCGTGGCCTGGGCAAATAACACCAGGTCACGGGGTTAGCAAGGCCGGAGTTTCCGACCGATCACGGTTGGAGTGTTACTAGCTTCTCAGTGTTCTGGGCATCAGCCTCCATCGCACTAATCAACTCGTCGACCGAGTCGAACTTGGCCTGCGTTCTCAAGAAGTGTTCGAGGTTGATGACCAATTTCCGACCATACAAGTCGCCTTGAAAATCATGGAGAAAGGCTTCTGCTAGCAACTCGCCATCTTTTCGATAGAACGTCGGTCGTCTGCCGATTGAGATGGTGGCGAGGTGGCACGTGCCGTCGTCAAGCGTGGCAAGCCCTGACCAAACCCCTGAACGCTCTTCCCAGAGCTGTTCGTTCTCCGTCGGCAACGCAATATTGGCAGTGGGGAAACCTAGCAAACGACCTCGTTGGTCCCCTGGTTGAACAATTCCTTCGATCTGCATGGTCTACTCACCGAATGCTGGCACAACCTGATCGATGAAGAGCTTCAGGGAATCCCGCTTCCCTTCAAAAGACATGGCATTGTCGATCCAGTAGGCGTACTCGTCATACCCCATCGCTTCGTAGTCCTTAATGCGAGGAATAACCTCATCTGGAGTACCAATCATGGCCGACTTGTGAATGCTCTCAAGTTCAAACTCCGGTCGATCCTTGAACTTCTCAAGCGGCTGAGGGTCCAGGAAACCATTCACCGGTGCTTCCTTGCCAAACGCCCATGCGGAGAACGTGCGGTAGAACTTGCTGATCGATTCAGCAGCAGGACGCCAGCCTTCTGGATCATCCGCCGAGTGGACGTGCGTGTGGCGGAGAACCATGATTTCAGGCTTCTCAGTGATCTCTGGGTGCGCTGCACGGGCATTGTTGAACTTGTCCATCAAGTCCTGCACTTCTTCATCACCCTTCATGAGGGGCGTGACCTGCACGTTACAGCCATTCGCAACTGCCCAATCGTGAGTTTCGGGGCTTCGTGCTGCTACCCAAATTGGAATCTCCGGCTGCTTTGGCTTCGGAACCGAAGTGGAGACTGGGAATGCGTAATGTTGACCGTTGTGCTCGTAATCCCCTGCCCAGAGGTTACGAACTGCAGGGATTAGCTCACGCAAATACTCGCCACCCTCTGCCGCTGGCATACCGTCCTTCAGGCGATCAAACTCAAACTGGTAGGCGCCACGGGCAATGCCCAACTCCAGACGTCCACCAGAGATGACGTCTACCAAGGCAGCTTCACCGGCAGCCCTGATTGGGTGCCAGAACGGAGCGATGATAGTGCCAGCGCCCAATCGGATCGTAGAGGTCTTCGCAGCGAGGTTTGCTAGCTGAGACATCGGATTGGGGGAGATTGTGTATTCCATCGAGTGGTGCTCCCCGATCCATACCTTGTGGAAGCCGCCGGCTTCAGCAAGCTGCACAAGTTCGACCAGGTTCTCCCAAACCTCTTCGTGGGATTGAGACGTGTCAAAACGATCCATGTGGATGAACAGTGAAAAACGCATTTCATTTCCTTTCGGATAGGGGCACTTAGGTTGCCCGGATTTCTTCAATCGTTCTGTTGCCCCGAGCCCAGAGATTCGGTTCAACTTCATTGACAATTACGGTGATATCGTCCGGCTTCGCGTCTACCGTTCGCTCCACCGCCTTGTGCACTTCGGAGACCAGATCTCGGAGCTGATCTGTACTCCGGCCTTTCCCAATAGAAACTTGAACGAGTGGCATTTGGGTTTCTCCTTATCTGCAGCTCTTAAGAGCGCAAGATGAACGGATCCTGCATAGGAGACTCATCGGTATTGATCCACACGGACTTCAACCTCGTGTACTCGTTGATAGCCTCAACGCCATGCTCAATCCCCACACCACTGTTCTTGAATCCCTGGCGGGGTGAAGTTGGGGACATTGCGCGGTACATGTTGAGCCAAACGGTGCCTGCTTCAAGGCGGTCAGACATTCGGATGGCCCGCTGAAGGTTGGAAGTCCAAACGCCCGCAGCCAATCCGTACGAAGTGTCATTCGCCTTAGCTAACACCTCTTCCTCCGTTTTGAAGGGCATGATGGCTACAACTGGGCCAAAGATCTCCTCGCGACAGATCGTCATCTCGTTGGTTGCTTCAGTGAAGACCGTCGGCGAGAAGAAGTACCCGGGAAGTCCGACGTCAGGGCGCGAGCCGCCAAACTGCAGTTTCGCCCCCTCCGCGATGCCTTGCTGGACATACGATTCCACCTTTTCCAATTGGCCAGCGAAGGCCAGCGGTCCAAGCTCGGTGTCGTCCTTAAGTGGGTCGCCCATCTTGATCTTGCTTGCGCGGTTGATGATCTTTTCGACCAATTCGTCGTAAATCTCCTCCTGCGCAAAAACTCGCGACCCCGCAATACAGGTTTGCCCAGCAGCAGCGAAGATTCCGGCGACAATACCAATGCTGGCGTTATCGCAGTCTGCGTCCGAGAACACGATATTGGGGCTCTTGCCTCCCAACTCAAGGGTGGTCCCAATGAATCGCGAAGCTGCGGAAGCTGCGATTGATGAGCCTGTCTGCGTAGATCCCGTGAAGGAGATCTTTGCAAGTCGCTTGTCCTCTACGAGCGCCGCTCCAGCTTCAGCTCCGTAGCCGGTGACAACGTTCACGACACCGGGTGGGAAGCCGGCTTCATGTGCAAGCTCAGCGATTCGGACAATGGTTCGCGAGGTGTATTCACTCGGCTTAATAACAATTGTGTTTCCACTCGCCAGCGCTGGTGCCAGCTTTGAAATCGTCAGAGTGATGGGCGAGTTCCAAGGGGTGATCGCGCCAACCACACCCAGCGGCTCCCGAACCGTGTAGTTCAACACGAAAGGGCTAGATGAAGGGATCGTTGAGCCCATGATCTTGTCGGCCAAACCGCCGTAGTAGTAGAGGTACTCCGGCACGCTCTTGAGCTGCGCCCGCATCTCACGAAGCAGTTTTCCGTTATCCAGGCTCTCCTGTAGGGCGAGCTCTTCACTGTTCTCCGCGATGAGATCCCCGAGCTTACGAAGAAGGTGTCCTCGCTTAGTAGCAGAAAGGTCCCTCCATCCACTGGATTCGAAAGCCTTCTTCGCTGAGGCAACTGCCTTTTCAACGTCTTCTTTACCGCCGCGGGCGAAACTGTAAAGAGTCTCCAGGGTCGCCGGGTTGGTGCTCTCGATATATTCCCCGGATGCCGGTTCAGCCGGAGCACCGTCTATGAAGTGATAGATTTTCTCGGTCATCAAACTCGCCTTTCTGCAGTGTCGAAGTGGTTGGTCAACAGCGTTTCCAGTTCTGCGACATGGGTAACTGGTGTCATATGTCTTGCCCCTGGAAGAACTGCAACCGTCGAGTCAGGAATCTTCTCCTGCATCCGATAGGCCATATCAACGGTTGAACCAGGGTCATCCTCACCCGTAACAATGAGTGTTGGGACCAGAACTTTGCGCAGGTCTTGCGCTACATCGAGGTCCCCGAAGGTGAAGACTTTGTATGCGTGTAAGTAGGACTCACGATCATTGGCGGCCAGAACCTCTCCGGTTTCACTCCTGAGTTCCTCGAAGGATGGCGTCTCTGGTGGGAACCAGCGGTCTAGAGCCGCATTCATGCTGGCATCAAGATCTTCTGCGGCCAGTGCATACCTGGCGCGAACCGCGTCACGCTCAGCTTCGGTTCTTTCGCATACCGAATTGACAATCGTGAGCGACAAGAGGCGATCAGGATGATCAATTGCAATTCTCGACGCCACCAGTCCACCAAGCGAAAAACCAACCAAATGGACTGGCTCTTGCGGCATTTGTGAAACAACATCGTCGGCAAACGCCTTGAGGTTTACCTCTTCTTTGATTGGAGCTCGTTGTCCATGCCCCAGAAGGTCCAACGCAGTGGTTTCATAGTCCAGGCGTTTCCGTAGACGATCCCAAACACTTGAGTCGAGTCCAACCCCATGTAATAGGAGAACGTTCGAGCACATGTCCGCGGCTCCTATCGCTTACTGCTCGGTGGAGATCGGAGCGAGTCGCTCTTGCGGACGCCCACTAGCAGACGCAGCAAGTGCAATTACGATCTCGTCAGCATGGGGCGCATCAGAAATCCTGCACTCAACCGTCTGGTGGTGCGAACGGATTGTTGCATCAGTGATGTGCTTGAGCGGAATGTCGAAAATAATTCCAGCCGGACCACGCTTCTCCACTGCCGGCAACAGGGTGGTTGCATTGACGTTATCCCTGTAGTGATTTCCAAACTTCAGAGTGTGAATCAGCGCCGAACCGTGTTCGATCTCACCATCCATGCCGACGATCGCTGCCTTGCCATAGGCCTCAACCGGCTGGCCAAGCGCCTCAACTACTCGCGGTGCCAACAGGGCACCCAAATCGCTTGCGTTGGCGTCGATCAACGGAGCAAGGTCCTCAACGAAACCTGCACCCGCCCAAGGGTTCTTAATCACTGCGGAAACAACTGCGACCTTATAGGGGCGCTTTACCGGGGAGCCTCCTTCAAGAAGAACATCCTCAACGGTGGTCACGATCTTACGAATTTCCATTTTTAGAATCCTTTCAAGATTTCGCTGGTAACCGATGGGTCCGTAGTCCGGTCACCAATTCGGGGAAATGGTCGAGAACCAGTCGAAGCTGCAACCACGACGCAGATTTCGTCTCGATTTGGAGCTGCACCCAAAGGCACCTCTACCGTCTGATAAAAATCACGCAGTCCGGCCTCAGTTTTGTGCCACATCGGCACACGGACTGCCGCTCCCGGCTCGACCCGGCCGTCTGTGAAGCACAGCACCGAGGTACCGCCCAGCATCTCGCGAACTAGGTTTCCGAAGAAGGGGGTATGAATTAATGCTGCAGCATGCTCCAATTCGCCTGCTTCGCCGACGAAAGCTGCCTTTCCAAAAGCAATGAGATTCTCGGCTCCACCAGCGCTCGCAAGGACCTTGTCACACAAGACCTTCGCCAATACCGGTGCAAGCTTTTGAACTTCTTCAGAAAGGTCCGCATCGGTTGAGCCACCAACCCACGGGTTCTTCACGACGGCGGTAGCCGCGATGTGCACTACTGGCTTCTCCAGCTGAGATTGCGCTTCACTCCAGGTTTCCTCGACATAAATCTTGGTTTCCCGGACACCCATTTGGGTAGCTAAAACCACAAAGTGGGAACTGTCATTACTCAAATCAATCCTCTTCTTTCAGCTCAGAGAGCGACGGCCCATGAGAAGTGATGAGTGCTGCTCTGCTGGATGCTGAAACGTGCTCCCTCATCGCAATCTCGGCGGCAATCGGGTCCTTATCAACGAACGCTTGGAGGACCCGTTCATGCTCTTGATTCGAAGCGATAAGACGCCCTCGGGTACTTACCGTCTTCAACACCAGCTTGTGGTAGACAAGCTGGTTCATTAGCAGCTCATACATGTCGTAGAGCTTGTTGTTATCTGCGCCTTCGACAATCGTCCAGTGGAACTCATGAACTAGCTTCGCGTATGTTTCAGAGTCCCCATGGTCCACAGCGTTTGCTGACTTCGAAACGTTGGCCTCAAGAACTGAAAGCTCTCGCTCTGGTGCGCGGGAAGCAAAAAGGCTGGCCGCTAGACCTTCCAAGGAAGATTTGAGTTGAAAAAGCTCGATAATCTCCCGCTTCGTTGGCTCATAAACGAAAGTTCCAACTCTTGGCCGGATCTGAACAAGGCCCTCAGATTCGAGCTGTTTAAAGACTTCTCTAATCGGTGTACGGCTGACACCAAACTCAGACGCCAAAACTGCTTCCGGTATTTGATCCCCCGGTCCGTAGTCGCCGGACAGCACGTGAGCACGCACCTTATCCAGCAGCGGCAGTTGAAAGTCTCCGGTTGCTGTCACTAATCACTCCTTTCTTGTATACCAGCGAAACTACATTTCACTTGAAATGCTGTCAAGCATTTGCATAAACAGAGTTTTTATCGGGTTTTTTAAAAATCTATTGACTCTGTTGCATACAAGCGTTAGCATTGGCCCCGCATGTAACCCACGCCACATCACTTGCTTGGATGTGCGATGCCTGACAGGAGGAACAATGAGCGAACTATTGGATCGGACCAAACTCGCGGAATTTTGGGAGCAGATTTGGGATAAGGGCAACGTCGATATTTTGGACGCAATCGTTTGTGAGGATTACGTCAGGCTTCGCCGTGGCGAGAGCGCAGGAAGCTCGTTGGATCAGGTCAAGGCAGAAATCCTTGATATTCGCCAAGCTTTTCCAGACCTGACAACCACGGTCGACGCAATTGTGAAAGAAGACAACACCTTCGCTGTTTTCTGGAAGTCTCAAGGAACCTTCACTGAAGCGCTCAATGGCGTACCACCCACTGGCGCCCAGGTGGAGACTTTCGGCTGCAACTTGCTAACAATCGAAGACAATAAGATCAAACGAGAAGAAGCAACGTGGGATGCCAGTGAACTTCTGTCGGACCTTGGATTGCAGTCTCTGAACTCGGCTTTCGAGCAGCATGAGGTAGAACCCGTCACTGCAAACTTCACCGGCAACCCGCCACAGGAAGCGTTTAAGGCTTTCAACCGACAGTTCGTAACAGGCGTGATGGTGGTAACCACCCTGGATGAAGACGGCAAGCCACGAGGACTTGCGGCGAACTCGTACAACAGCATCTCGCTAGACCCACCGTTGATCAGCGTTTGCGTCCAGAAGACTTCCTCGACGTACCCGGCTCTCTTCAAGTCGAATTACATGGGACTCAACATCATGAGCCGGGATCAACTAGATGTTTTGGGAGTCTTCGCAGCGAAGGGCGAAGACAAGTTCTCAAAGGTCGACTGGGAATCTGCGCCAAACGGGTCGCCACTGCTCCCCGGATCCTCCGCATCAATCGAGGTGGAGATTAAGGAGCGCTTCCAGGCCCTCACTCACACCGTCTTCATCGGACGGGTTGTGAATGCAACCGCCACAGAGAACGAACCGTTGATCTATCGCGCGGGTCGCTTCTATGACAGCCAAAACCTGACGGAACTTTCCTAGTGGGTCGGAAGTGAAGCTCCAATGAAACAAAGTTTGATTGAAAGCAACGGCCAAACATCTGGGCTCTTTATTGACGGTCAGTGGCGGGAAGCAGCTCACAAGGAAGTTTTCCAAGTTGAGAACCCTTCCAATGGAGAAGTCATCGCTGAAGTTTGTGATGCCACCAGCAACGATGCCCGCGCTGCTTTTGAGGCTGCATGTAAGGCACAGGACGCTTGGGCCGCTACTGCGCCCCGGTATCGATCGGAGATCCTACGAAACGCGTTCGAGATCCTGAAACGAGATTCAGAGCAGTTTGCTTCTCTCATAACTCTTGAGATGGGCAAACCAATCGCAGAATCACGTGGAGAGGTTGCTTATGCCAATGAGTTTCTTCGCTGGTTTAGCGAGGAAGCGGTTCGCATCGGAGGACGAACTGGGTCGGTACCGGAGGGCCATCTCGGGTTAATCACTCGGAGAAAGCCTGTTGGTCCCTCCCTACTCATCACCCCGTGGAACTTCCCCTTGGCGATGATTACAAGAAAAGTCGGTCCCGCTATCGCAGCTGGATGCACGATGGTGATTAAACCAGCAGCACTCACTCCACTCACTGCTCTCAAGCTAGGTGAAGTGTTCGTGGAAGCGGGTTTGCCGGCGGGCGTCCTAAATATTGTCCCCAGCTCACGAGCATCTGAGATTTCTGGTCCGATCCTTGCAGACAGTCGACTGCGCAAGATCTCCTTCACCGGCTCAACCAACGTCGGCAAGATACTGATGAAGGCTGCGGCAGATAACGTGGTCCGATCTTCCATGGAACTTGGAGGCAACGCGCCATTCCTTGTGTTCGAGGACGCAAATCTGGATCAAGCCATCGAAGGTGCCGTTGCCGCAAAGCTCCGTAACAATGGCGAGGCTTGTACTGCAGCAAATCGCTTTATCGTGCACTCCAGTGTCTATGAAGAGTTCTCTCGCCGGCTGGCAGAGCGATTCGATCAGTTGACAGTCGGCGATGGACTCTTGGAGAGCACTGATTGCGGCCCTCTGATCGATAGCCGTTCACTAGCAAATATCGAATCCCTGATTCAAGATGCGCTTCAACGGGGCGCAAAGCGCATTACCCAAGACGAGCAATTCGATGGCCCAGGCCACTTCATGCGGCCAACTCTGCTGACAAACGTCGACCCAGAGTCCCGAATTATCAATGAAGAAATCTTCGGGCCAGTCGCTCCGATTGTCAGCTTTGAAAATGATGCAGAGGCTTGGCAGATCGCGAATCAGACTGAATACGGGCTTGCTTCCTACGTCTACACAGAGAGCCTTGATCGACTTCTGACCGCTTCCGACCAAATTGAAGCGGGCATCATGGGCTGGAATTCCGGCGTCGTCTCTAACGCCGCTGCGCCCTTTGGCGGAGTGAAGCAATCAGGTACTGGACGCGAGGGTGGAATCGAAGGAATCGAAGATTACACGACCCTCCAGTACATCGGAACCCGCCTACCAACGAGTTAGCTACGTTCGCCGCCAAAACTTGGCTCTTCAAGAAAGGAAACCAAGTGACGACACAAAACGACAACAGAAATGGTCCCTCCCGGATACTCGGAGGACATCGAGGTACCGCAGTCGGACTGTACCCTCACAATCTTCATCCGGGCTTAGTCCCGGGAATCAGTGTTGAGCAAAACTACCGCTCGTTCAGACTAGATCGAGTGATTTTCTTCGTCACGGGCATCCTCATCGTTTCCTTCATTATCTGGGGAATTACGAATCCTGAAGGTGTTTCTTCAGCCTCCACAACGGCATTCGGCTGGGCTATGGAGAACGCTGTTTGGCTCTTAAACGCCGTCATGGTCAGTGGCGTATTTCTTATGCTCTACCTCGCCTTTTCCCGATACGGGAGCGTGCCTTTGGGAAGGGACGGCGACAAACCAGAGTTCTCCCGCTTTTCCTGGGTCGCGATGATGTTTGCTGCAGGTATTGGCGTAGGTGTGTTTTTCTTCGGTCCTTCCGAACCCCTCGCCTATTTCATCTCTCCCCCGCCACACACTGTAGAACCCGAAACTCCCGAAGCTCTCCACCTAGCTATGGCGCAGTCTCACTACCACTGGGCGTTTCTCATTTGGGGTCTATACGCAATGGTGGGAGGCGCAATCGCCTATTCCACTTACCGCCGCGGTCGTCGGACGTTGATTAGCTCTGTTTTCCGCCCACTCCTCGGTCCCGAGCCAGGGGAAACTGTCTTGGGCCGAATCATTGACATGCTTGCTATCGCAGCAACTCTGTTTGGTACAGCAGCTACCCTCGGACTATCGGCGATCCAGATCACCAGGGGCGTCGAAATTGTTGCCGGACTTGGACCTGCAGGCAACAACCTCATCGTCATTGTCATTGCCATTCTCGGAGTTTGCGTGGTGCTCAGTGCCGTCTCCGGCGTGGCGCGTGGCATTCGTTACCTATCAAATATCAACATCACGCTAACACTCGGCGTCATCGCATTCGTTTTCTTCACAGGACCAACGCTGTTCCTGCTGAACCTAATCCCGTCGGGCGGTATCGCCTTCTTTGATAACTTCCTGAGCATGGCAAGCAAGTCCTTGTCCTGGGGCCCCGAAACTATTGAGTTCCAGGGATGGTGGACTGCCTTCTACTGGGCTTGGTGGATCGCATGGACACCGTTTGTAGGAATGTTCATTGCCCGTATCTCGCGCGGTCGCACCCTCCGTGAGTTTGTCCTCGTGACCACGATCGTCCCCGCTTCACTCCTGATCCTTGCATTCACGGTCTTTGGCGGAACTGCGATCCAGTTCCACCGTGACGGTGTCGCGGGTTTCGACGGCACTGCATCCAACGAACAGGTGCTATTCGCAATGATCGAGCAGCTTCCGCTGAACAGCATCATGCCAGTTCTGTTGATTCTGATTTTGGCAGTGTTCTTTATCACGGCGGCCGACTCCGCCTCTGTGGTCATGGGCACACTTTCCACCAAGGGCGACCCTGCTCCGAATAAGCTCGTGGTTGCGTTCTGGGGCCTTTGCATGATGGGAATCGCAATCGTAATGCTCCTTGCAGGCGGCAAAACCACACTAACCGCACTCCAGAACCTCACTATCCTGGTCGCAATTCCATTTGCTGTAGTCCTCATCGGTATTGCAGTGAGTTTTGTCCTTGACCTCCGAACAGACCCAGCGGTAATCAGAAAAGACTACGCGGTAAGAGCCATCGAGCAGGCCGTTCAAGAAGGCCTGAAAGAGCATGGTGACGACTTCCAGATTGCAGTTTCTGTCGCACCTTCGGGCAAAGGCGCAGGCACGGGATTTGATTCCACCAGCAGCAAGGTCACCGATTGGTATAAACGAACTGACTCTGAAGGGTCGGAAATCGACTTCGACGTAGAAACCCGAACTTGGGCCGACGAGGAACGTTAGCTACAAACCTCAAGAAACTATGAAGGTTGGATGGAGAATCTCTGTTCTCCATCCAACCTTCATCTGTATCTAGTTAGCAACCAGTCACAAGCAAACCTTTCAAGCTGGATTCAACGATGCAGCAATTCGGGGAGCTCGTGTCGCCACCTGGGCGTTTAGGGGCCGGAATGCTGCAATTTGGAAATTACTGCAGCGGGTTAGTTGGCGCTGACGCCATTGGGCTGTAAGCGACCCGGGGGTCGTTTACAAAACCCCAGGTCGCGTTCGTCACATCCGTAACAAACGGCCTTGGTTGCAATGAGGCTGATGTGGCACGCGGGATTCACCGTGGGCCACACCACAAGAAAACCCCGTGAACTGGGCAAATAACACCAAGTCACGGGGTTAACGTGCGAGGGCCAGGCGCCGAGGCTGGGAGCCGCGGGCCGGCCAGCCCCAGCGGACTAGAGACCAGCGACGACCTCGTCGCGGGCAGCGACCAGGTTACGCAGGGACGGATCGACTTCCTTGTAGCCGCGGGTCTTCAGGCCGCAGTCCGGGTTGACCCACAGGCGCTCGGTCGGGACGTTCTCCAACGCAGCGCGCAGGAGGTCCGCAACTTCGTCCTTGGACGGCACGCGCGGGGAGTGGATGTCCCACACGCCGGGGCCGATTTCGGAGTGGAAGGTCTCGTCCAAGTCCTCGAGTAGTTCCATGCGGGAGCGGGCGGCTTCGATGGAGGTGACGTCCGCATCCAGCGCGGCGACGGCCTCGATGATCTGGCCGAACTCGGAGTAGCACAGGTGGGTGTGGATCTGGGTTGCCGGCTTGGCGTCCAGGGCTACTAGGCGGAAGGAGCGGACGGCCCAGTCGAGGTAGGAGGCGCGGTCGTCGGCACGCAGCGGCAAAAGCTCGCGCAGTGCGGGCTCGTCGATCTGGATGACGTTGATGCCGGCGTCTTCAAGGTCGCGAACCTCGTCTGCAAGGGCAACGCCGAGCTGGTCGGCGGAGACAGACAAAGGCACATCGTCGCGCTTGAAGCTCCAGGCCAGGATCGTGACCGGGCCGGTGAGCATGCCCTTGACCGGCTTGTCGGAAAGGGACTGGGCGTAGGAGGCCCACTCCACCGTCATCGCGTTCGGGCGGGAGATGTCGCCGACCACAATTGGCGGGCGGGTGCAGCGGGAGCCGTAGGACTGGACCCAGCCGTTTTCGGTGACCACGAAGCCGTCCAGAAGCTCGGCGAAGTACTGGACCATGTCGTTGCGCTCGGCCTCACCGTGGACGA
>NZ_CAMXWW010000017.1:0-7714 GCF_947252745.1 uncultured Lawsonella sp.
ACTATAACGGGCGGGATACAGACATGATGCGCCCGGGGCTTTATAACGTGCCGCTCCGAAAGGGCTTTGAAAAAGTCGACCAGGGGGGTAGTGCAGCGATTTACAAGATCAACTTCTGCTCTTCGCCTGATCGACCCGACTACTACCCATTCGAACGCACTGCTACCACCTGCATTTTGGAAGGCAGGCAAGAGGCCTGTATCGAGTAAGTTTCTATTCTCGATTGGTAATGAAAATGCGGTTGCACAAGTCAGAAATGCTGTGCAGCCGCACTTTGTTAGCAGACTATAGAACTTATGCGGCGGGCTGATCTCCCTCAGTCGAATGTGTTTGACGCCTGCGCAGCCTAGTTACCAGACTCGGCGTAAATAGTAGGAGGAGAGATAGGGTAGCTATCCCGATTCCAGCCTTGAAGAGCGGGGGAGTGAAGCCGCATTGAATGGTCGTAGCATCTGAAACGACTGCAGATAGTAAACCAGCTCGACTAGACACCGGAATTGGCTTTTTATCAGCGGAACAAGACCACCCATCGACCGCCGGAGTAGCCAAGACGAATTCCCCAGAAACTGGCTGCGCAAAAGTAGCCGTTACCTTTTCTGCCTGAATTACAAGGCCAGATGGGCCCACAATTTTCTCTGTGCCGCGCAGATACTCACTAATATCGGCGCAACCAACAAACAGGTTTTCATTTAGTGTTCTGTCCGCTGCCATATGTAGCGTGAAACTTTGGGTAGCTTCCGTAGCTTGACCGATCTCGCCCAGCAGGCCGTCCGACGAAGCGGCAACACCGTTTACTTCCTCGATGTGATATCCCGTGGGGGCGTCGGAAATCCTGTCATAGCGATGCACTCCGGCAAACACTGTTGTGCCCGGCTTACATGACGTGGAAAACAAGTAGGTTTCGCCCTCGCGCAGATCCGTTTCCTCTGCAAGAGTCGCGGCATTTTTAACGCTAACAGGCTCGAAATGGTACAGATTTGGTGCGTTACTAAGAGACGAACGGCTTTCATATTCTGTGGGCATTGCACTGTTGTTCGGGGTGAACTGGTCGGGATAGACCCGAGCCATCGGAAGCGTCGGTAGGCCATTTGGGGAGGCAACTGAAAGGACGCCCTTGAGGATGGAGTCTTCCGGTAGCCACGAGAAACGCGCTCCGTTGCTCGTCACCATTCCCAAAGAGGTGAGGGAGTTGGCGTACTGAGACGTGACTGCCGTCGAGTAGTAGTCAGTTCCAGGGTAAATGTAGCGGGCAGATAAGTTGTCAGTAGCGTGAAAATCCGTGAAGTCATCGTGTATCCAACCTAGCCGGTGGGTGGGCCACTCAGCGGCAGCAAGGCGCTCACTCAATTCGATTCGTTTAGCTTCAACGCTAGTGTTAATTATCTCGAATCGAGGAATGCTCTCCTTATCTACAAGAACTCCCGTCTCAACATATTCAAAACTAACTGCTATCACTAGCAGAGCTGTAGATGCGCGCCCAAGCAGAACCGCCGCCTTGCGGATTGGATACCATCTGGCAACCATAATGACGGCGAGCAAGGCACAGAGCAAAAACACGTAGGCGGCCATGGTCGTGCGACCGGCAGTGGGGAAGCCAACCAGGTTCCAACGCTTTAGCAGCAGTAATACGATAGCTGGACCAAGTAGCACAACGATGACAACTTGGCCCCAGTTCGGACCATCCAGTTGCTTGCCATTACCCAACCGGTTGTTACCGGTTTTTGATTCCCACGCTAAAGTAGCCGTCACTACCACCCAAGCGGTGATGACAAAAACCCAACGATATGGCGTACCATGCGGAGTTTGGAACAGGTTCCAAACGATTTGTGCCTTCATATTAGTCAGAGACAAAAGCAGCACCGCAGTTGTGATCAGCCAGACTATCTTGAAGCGCAAAGTCAAATCTCGGGTAAAAAAGAAGGCGGCAAAGAGCGCTAACGCGACAAAACCTGTGTACAGCGGTGGCTCGTAGGTAATCGTAGTCGTAAACGGCAGTGTTCGGATTCCAGCAACTGATTTGCCGAAAATAATGAGTTTTTCTACGGACTCATACCCTACGCCTTGAAACAAGGCATTAATGGTGGGTAAGAGGATAGGGGCAGTAGTGGCCACACCCAGGACGCCACCTGCAACAAAGCGCGCCACATTTTTTAGCCCTTGTTTGAGACCATCCAACCCCAACGCCAAGGTGATGGAGAATAGGCCCGCCACAATACTGGCCATAAAGGCCACGTAATAATTTGCCCACCACACTAGAGCCACCGCGCCGCCGGCCAGGATCCACCTGGGTCTTGGTTTGCGCATTTCTAAAGCGGCAAAAAAGAGTAGCGGGATCCCATACAAGACGTCGAGCCACTGAGGAATGAACTGTCCGAGTTCGAACACCCAGCTAGAGCACGCGTATCCAACAGAGATTATAAGCGGAATGATGCCGGTGAAATCTGGCCTCAAATAATGCATCAAAAGTCGCATGAGGCCGGCAGCTAAAGCGACTTTTAGCAGAATGCTGATAAGAAAAGCAGCAAGTATCTGATGACGTGGAACCAACAGAAGAACAAGAGGTGTTATTGGCCCGCCAAGATAGGTGGCGTAGTCCGGAATCGAAGAGACACCTAATCCCAAGTTCCATGAGAAAGTCAGCCCTGAAAGTCCGCTATCCTGGAGAATCTGATCTCTAAATCGTGAATAGAACGGCAGGTATTGTGCTCCAAAATCGTGGACTCTGCCGCTGTACGTCCCGAAGGGATAGACGCCAGCTTTTAGTCGTACAACCAGGTGCACTAGTACCGCGCCAAGAGCGCTCGCAGAAAATATGGAAATTCTGTGAGCTAATGGGCTTGTCTTCACCCGCATCACTGCGCCTTCGTTGAATATTCTCGCAACACTTCAACTACGCGCTCAGCTGCGTGACCATCACCGTATGGTGCGATATCAGTATCGGCCGGACGTGGACGGGACGCGGCTTCAACTAGCTTCGCGCCGGCATCGACGAGCACATTCCAGCCAGCTTCAACAGTTTCTACCCACTCCGTTTGTGGGCGAACCGTGGTACACGGCGTGCGTAGCAGGAACGCTTCCTTCTGCAAACCGCCCGAATCAGTAATCACGCCGCGAGCATGCATCGTGGAAGCAACAAGATCAGGGTAGGCCAGGGGAGCGTGAACCTTTAGATTCCCCCGCTCAATAGTTAGGCCGTGCTCCTTGGCTTTAGCTACCAGGCGAGGATGCGCCAGGATCACCACCGGGTGGTCCACCTTGCCCAGTGAATCAAGCACCGCATCCAACTGCGCCTTAGTGTCGGTGTTAGCGGGGCGGTGGATCGTAGCCAACGAATACTCACCCTCAGAAAAACCAAATTCTTGCATAATCGGGCTCGGCTTATCCGCAACCTTAGCGCGGGTTTCCGCCAGCACGTCCGTCATCACGTCGCCCACAACCACAGTGCGGTCAGCCAGCCCCTCTTTGGCAAGGTGCTTCGCCCCAACCTCGGTGGGGGCAAGCAGCAGATCAGCAGCATGGTCAGTGAGCACGCGGTTGATCTCTTCTGGCATCTGTCGATTAAACGAGCGCAAACCGGCCTCAAGATGGGCAATAGGGAAGTGAAGCTTCACCGCAGACAATGCAGCCGCAAGAGTGGAGTTTGTATCGCCATAAACCAGCACCCAATCAGGCTCATGCTTCAAGATCACTTCATCCATTGCAGCGAGCATCGCGCCAGTCTGAACGCCGTGTGAGCCGGAACCAACACCAAGGTGCTCATCGGGGGCTGGAATGTTCAGCTCCTCGAAGAACACATCAGAGAGCATCGGATCGTAGTGCTGACCGGTGTGAACAATGACGTGTTCTACGCCAGCGCGTTCACAGGCATGCGCAATCGGAGCAAGTTTTACAAACTGAGGGCGCGCGCCCACCACAGACATGATTTTCATGCCTCAATCTTATACAAGGCGTTTGCCCATACAGACTTAGCGGGCGCGCATCACACAAGTCGTACCAAAAGATTCCTCTTGCCACGAAAGGTCCGGCGCAGTTAGTGGGTGCTATTGAAATAGGTCAGGCACGAAATCTTGGAGGGCTTGTTCAAAGAACGGCCGAGTTGTACTAGCGTAAGCCTCCGTTACGTGGTGGGTATCACGCCAGACTATTACGTTTCCGATAATCGGTTGAAACTCGCCATCAACTTCCAAGATTTCGGTGGTGTCTAGATAGTAACCATTAGATGCCAAGCTAGCGGGATGTTTATGATCAAATTCGGCAGAGTACTGGTACTCGTCCTTGCGAGGTGCGCATCGACTGTAGGCTTGAGGCTTCCTTAAATCTGCCCGTTGTTGTAGGCACTCTGATGGATTGAATGTAAAAATCGGATTATCTCGCAAAAGGAGTAGAGGAATTCCTTCGAGTTCTTGCCATGCAGCCGCTTGACTTTCACGTATTTGTTCCGGCATGCCGTGCTGTAAGGAAGTGCCGAGGGTGACAATCAGATCTGGCTCGATTTCGTTACGAAGCATGGCGACGGCTTGTTTATTCCACTCAATGCACTGCTTATTGATGTCCAGCTCAGGTTCGTAAACATCTTGATCCAGGCCTAGTTGACACCCGCTTCGTTCCAAAAGAATGAGTCTCCAATTATATTGCGCTGCCATTTCCGCAAACGCAGGCCACCATTGTCCAACGTGGGAGCCGCCCGTTAGCACAACAGTTTTCTGTGCGTTTTCGGCGCCAAACTCGCAAGTAGTTGGAAAAGTACGGTTTGTGCTGTTGGCAGGAACACACGCCTCTTCACTGTCCGAGTTGCCTGGAGCGAAAAAGTACACTTCAGGCACTTTCACTAGAGCGATGTCTATGTCAGGAATGGGCTTCGCTGGTGCTGTTTCGAGGTCGAATATCAGAGCTTGCGCTCCCAGATGTCCCGTGTTGGTGACGGACTGTTTATAGACGGCTAATCGTTGTTCTAAACGGGCTTCACTCACGAGCGTGGCCCAATGGAAAACCCCTGCGCCTGTGAGCATTACGGTGATGGCAAGAAGAACGGCGATTTTGTTGTTCTTCAATAAGGATAAAGATGCAACTCGGTCTTCAAAGAGTTTCTTGCCCATTGTTCCTAGAGCCAGGCTCGCAGTGAATACGATCACCGCATCGAAAACGCCCAACTTAGGTTTGGCAAAATAGTTCAAGTAGAAGATGATTACCGGCCAGTGCCATAGGTAGAGCGAGTATGAGATGTCTGCCAGGAACTTGATGGGCCGGATCTGAACGAGGCGGTCACCGCCCCAACTCGTGTAGCTCTTTCCACCCGTGAGGAAGAGGAGCAGGCCGCCTACAGGAAGGAGTGCTTGCGGGCCGGGGAACACCGAAGCACCGTCAAACAAAAACCCAGTGGAGAGCAACATGATTAGACCGACCCATGTCAGGCAGGCCCTCGTCACGCTATTAAGCCGGAACTTCGAAATGGTCAGTCCAAGGATGCCAGGCAGCGTTAGTTCCCACAGCCTAGAGATAGAAGAAAAATAGTTCGCCTGTTGAAACACACCTTGATGCCACCATGCATAAAGGAACGATCCAACTGTGACGGCCCCGAGGAAGATCATCAAAGCTTTTCTGGGATCCCGTCCAGCCTTGACCAATGGCACAGTTAAGAGCATGAATACGAACGGCATCAGGATGTGGAACTGAACTTGGATCGAAGTGGACCACAAGTGTTGCAAAGCAGAAGTGCCGGGGCCGGCTACATCATAGGCAAGTTGAGATCTGACCAGCTCAATATTCTCAGCGAATAGCACGGATGCTCGCAGCTCGGTAAACAATTGTGGATGGAAAGCTGCTCCCAATACCAATGGGCCAACGATCCCAATGAACAGCAACACTGGTATTAGCGGAGCAAGCAGACGCCTCGCTAATCCGCCGAAACGCGACATCAGCGGAATGAACCCGCCTCCGGCCACAGCGCGCCGATACAGTGAGGGGACGGCAAGGAAGCCGGTTATAGCAAGGAAAATGTCGATACCGCCCGAAACCCGGCCATTGCCGAAAATGTGGAAACTTACCACCAGCAGGATTGCGATTCCACGAATTCCGTGGAGTTCATCCCTCCACTTTCGACCATCTGAAAAAGGTATCGAACGGTCACTCTCGCTCTCGGATACTGACTTCAGAAAAGCCGCGCTCACAACAAACCCAATCAACATTCGACAACGTTCTAAGCGAGTATATGGAGGAATCTGCGCCGCACGAAAAACCTGTGCGTGTCTTCCTAAGTGGGTTCGATCTTGTGTATTAGAGGATGCACATCGGGAAAGTGCGAATTTGCGAAGCCAATCAGGTCGCCGAAATATGGGCAGTGAGAGTGTTCTTGAAGCATATGCAACACGTTCCGCGGCCTTTTAGGAGGGTCCTAAATGACGACTGGCCCGGTGTTAAACTTGGCAGTGACTTGATTCTTGAAAATCTTTGAAATGGAGAAGCGCATGCGTATCGCCGTAGTCGCCATGGGGAAGATCGGTTTGCCCCTGGCCGTACAGTTCGCAGATTCTGGCCATGAGGTAATCGGCGTTGACGTGAACGAAAAAACTGTTCAGATGATCAACGATGCGAAGGAGCCTTTCCCGGGTGAAGCACACTTACAGGAAAAGCTCTCGCAGCTCGTTCCCGCAGGAAAGCTGCGCGCCACCACCGACTACTCCGATGCGATCCCTGGCGCGGATGCGGTTGTGCTCGTAGTTCCTCTCTTCGTCAATGACGAAACTTGGGAACCGGACTTCGGCTGGATGGACGCAGCCACCAAGTCTTTGGCAGAAAACCTCACGCCCGGTACGCTCATCTCCTACGAGACCACGTTACCGGTGGGCACTACGCGTGGTCGCTGGAAGCCAATGATTGAAGAAATCTCCGGCCTTAAAGAGGGCAAAGACTTCCACCTCGTGTTCTCCCCAGAACGGGTTCTTACCGGTCGCGTATTCGCCGACCTTCGCCGCTACCCCAAGCTCGTTGGTGGCCTAAGCGCGGAAGGTACTAAGAAGGCCATTGCGTTCTACGAATCAGTTCTTCAATTCGATGAGCGCCCTGACCTGGACCGCCCCAATGGAGTGTGGGACCTCGGTTCCGCTGAAGCTGCAGAAATGGCGAAGCTCGCTGAAACCACGTACAGGGACGTTAACATCGGCCTTGCAAACCAGTTCGCAGTATTTGCCGACCAGCAGGGCATCGACGTACAGGCAGTCATCGACGCCTCCAACTCCCAGCCCTACTCGCACATTCACCGCCCCGGTATTGCCGTTGGTGGACACTGTATTCCGGTTTACCCGCGCCTCTACCTATCCACCGACCCGCACGCCTCGATCGTCCGCACGGCCCGCACATTCAACGCTTCCATGCCGGAATACTCCGTTAAGCGCCTCGAGAGCGTTCTCGGTGGCCTCGAAAATATGACCGTTGTTGTGCTTGGTGCTTCTTACCGCGGCAAGGTGAAAGAAACCGCGTTCTCAGGCGTTTTTGCAACTGTTGATGAACTGCGCAAGCGTGGCGCTAAAGTGCTTGTGCATGACCCGATGTTCACCGATGAGGAACTCGCTGGCTTTGGCTGGGAGGCTTACAAGATGGGTGAGCCTGTTGATGCTGCCATCGTGCAGGCGGATCACCCCGAATACAAGACCATCACCCCGGCTGATTTGCCCGGCATTAAGGTGCTGTTTGACGGCCGTCGCGTAACTGACCCGCA
>NZ_CAMXWW010000018.1:0-4261 GCF_947252745.1 uncultured Lawsonella sp.
ACAGGTCAATCCGTGAAAATCCGCGATTCCGGACACACTTTTTGACCCTTAACCCCCTCCCGCTGTTCCGTTCGCTCCCCTAGACAGGTGCGGTACCCTGTGCATAGCAGTGCCACACCGTCCCTGCATGGAGGGGAGAGTTCGTGAATATTCCTAGCACGAGTGCTTCTACCAGCGCTTCCGCTCACTCGGCGCGGATACCGGTGCTTGTTCTCGCTGGCTTTCTGGGGTCGGGAAAGACCACCCTCCTTAACCATTTACTGCAGGATGACCACGGCATTAAGCTCGCTGTGATCGTTAACGATTTTGGCACAATTCCAGTTGACGCGATGCTGGTCGCGGGGCAAGTAGATTCTCTCGTGTCGATGGCGAATGGTTGCCTCTGTTGTCAGTCCTCCGATGAGGAGCTGGATGCGGCACTTGACCAGCTCGCCCACATCCCCGGAGTGGAAGGCATCATCATTGAGGCATCCGGTCTGGCAGAACCGCAGGTGCTGATGTCCATGGTGGCGACGGCCACGACTGTCACTGAGGTGTCCGTCGGTGGCCTTGTTGAGGTTATCGATGCAGGGGAAGTGCTTGATACGGTGCGACAGCACCCTGCGGTGGCCAAGCGCCTCCATAATGCAGATCTGATTGTTCTGAATAAAGCTGATCGTGTCGAGCCGGCAGAACTCCAACAGGTGCGACAGCTTTTAGCGGAGGCGGCTCCAGCAGTGATGACGGTGACGACTGCCTATGGGCGGGTGGATGCGCGCGTGTTGTTTGACCGTCCGCAGGCGGACCCCCAGAATTTTGCTGAGCTGGTGGCAGAGCACCGGGATCAGAACGCCGAACACGGCCATCATGACCATCACCATCTGCATGACAGTTACCGCACGGTCTCACTGCCGTTGCAGGCACCGCTGCACCCAGCTCGTTTTATGGACTTTGTCCGTAATGGTGCTGGCGGTGCTTATCGGGTGAAAGGTTTCCTGCAGTTGGCGGGAGCGCGGGAGCCTGAGTCTTTTATTTTTGAAAAGACGGGGCAGCATATTGCGCTGCAACGCTGGTTCCCCCAGAGTAGTGCGAACGCGGCATCGGCTGATGCGACGCCAGCTCATGCGACGTTGTTGGGGGATGAGGAATTGGCGCAGGCTGGTCTTGTTTTCATTGGGGTGGAGCTCGATGAGGCAGCTATTGCTGAGGTGTGTGCGGCATGTGCGTGGGGAGGATCGGAGGTAGACCCCGTCAGTGAGGGCGAGTTGTGGGCGTTTTACCCTTACCTGGAAGACGTTGCGGCGGATCCGGAGGATTACTGGTGGGAAGATTGGGGAGGAGAGTCTGCTGCCGGCGAGAGCTATTTGGTGGAGCCGGAGGACGATCCTATGTTCTTGCCGTAGTGGGGGATGAGGCAAGTTATTGCCGTTGTCTGCGCCCGAAATGGGAAGTTGGCGGGATATGTGACTGGAGTGACATGTGAGATACTAGTCTAGACGTAGCACCCCTTTTTGGGGGTGATGAGGGACTTTGCTTCTGCTCACTTCAGCGAGGAGGTCGTGCGTGACCAGCCCAGAAGATTTCGTGGCTCGACAAGAACATGATCTTATTTCCGTCGCTGTTCACACCTTTCACCAGCAGTCAGGTGTGTCAGTGGCACTCGGTGCACAGGTCATCCCCCCGAATGAGATCCGCATTATTGAAGGATGCGGTTTGCATACGGATGCCATGCGTAATCTCCGAATCGACTCCGGTAGCGGTGTCGGTGGCCGGGTTTTTTCTACTCAGCACGTTATGGGTGTGACGGACTATCTGCGGTCGCAGTCCATTAGCCACGAACTTGACGCCTATATTCAGGAAGAGGGAATCCGTTCATTAGCTGCTGCCCCGGTGGTGGTACAGCGGAACGTGCGTGCTGTGCTCTACGCGGGTGTGCATGCTGCGGTGCGTCTGTCTGACCGGATTCTGGAAGAGTTGACGCACGCTGCACGCAATCTGGAGCAGGACATTGCGGTGATGGATGCGACGATTGTCGTTCCGGAAGACCGCGAACGGACTCGCGCCGATGAGATCGTCCCTTCATCAGACATGTTGGGGAGTACGGCCGGTACAGATTCGATCCGCTCGGGCCCGGAGTGGGAACAGATTCGGCAGGCTCATACCCGTCTGCGGGTGCTGGCAACGCGGGTGAATGACCCGGAGGTGCAGCGCGAGATTGAAGCGATTTCTGATCTTCTCATCACCTCTCCTCGAATGATGCATATTCACCTTTCGACGCGCGAGATCGACGTGCTGTCTTGTGTAGCGATGGGGCTGACGAATATTGAGGCTGCAGCGGAAATGGGAGTGGGTGCGGAGACGGTGAAGTCCTACTTGCGCAATTGCATGCGCAAGCTGGATGCTCATAATCGTTATGAGGCAGTCAGTTCCGCTCGTTCGCTGGGTGTTATTCCGTAGTTTTGGTGGGGTGACGGAGCTGCGGTGGTTGGCTACTAGCTCGGTGTTTGCGCTGCATGTAGTGCCCTTTGTTGAGCTGCCGTGGTGGGGGGTCTGCGTTACTCTAGAGGGCGAAGTGTAGGGCGTGAAGAAAGTGGATCCTGTCGTGAACGATAGTTTTCTCGTAACCGGTGGAAGCCGTCTTTTGGGGGAAGTGGCTGTCTCGGGTGCGAAGAACAGTGTGCTGAAATTGATGGCGGCAGCGCTCTTGGCAGAGGGGACCACGGTGCTCGATAACTGTCCACGCATTCAGGATGTTCCCCTCATGATTGAGGTGTTGCGGGGCCTGGGGTGTGAGGTGGTCTGGGAAGAGGATCAGGGTCGCATCACCATCACTACCCCGGCTCAGCCGAGTTCTGAGGCGAATTTTGAGGCAGTTCGGCAGTTCCGCGCGTCTGTCTGTGTGTTGGGACCGCTGGTGTCGCGGACGGGGAAAGCGATTGTGGCTCTTCCGGGGGGTGATGCCATTGGTTCGCGTCCGCTGGACATGCACCAGTCGGGTTTGGAGGCGTTAGGGGCAGAGACCTCGATTTCCCATGGGTGTTTGGTGGCACGGGCCGGTGACTTACATGGAGCGCACATTAAGCTGGCTTTTCCGTCTGTAGGGGCGACGGAGAATATTGTTACGGCAGCAGTGTTGGCGCAGGGGACGACTGTGCTGGAGAATGCCGCGTGTGAACCCGAGGTGGTTGATCTGTGCACCATGCTGCAGCAGATGGGTGCTCAGATTGAGGGTGTGGGGGAGAGCACCATTACTGTGCATGGCGTGGAGTCGATGCACCCGACGTGCCATCGCGTGGTGGGGGATCGTATTGTGGCTGCAACGTGGGCTTTTGCCGCATCGATGACACGTGGGGATATTCGGGTGACGGGGATTAATCCCGAGTACCTCAATGTCGTGCTTATGAAGTTGCAGGCGGCGGGGGCCGAAATTACTCGTGAGGCGAATGGCTTCCGGGTGGTACAGCGGGAACGTCCCAACGCGGTGAATTTTCAGACGTTGCCTTACCCAGGTTTCCCGACTGACTTGCAGCCTATGGCCATTGGGTTGGCTGCGGTCGCGGAGGGGGATTCGCTGGTGACGGAGAATGTGTTTGAAGCGCGGTTCCGTTTTGTTGATGAGATGGTGCGGTTAGGTGCGGATGCCTATATTGATGGGCATCATGCGGTTATTCGTGGGGTGGAGCGGTTATCTTCCGCGCCTGTGTGGTCGTCCGATATTCGGGCGGGTGCCGCGCTGGTGCTGGCTGCGCTAGTGGCAGATGGCACCACGGAAATCCACGATGTCCACCATATTGATCGCGGTTACCCCGATATGGTGGCCCAGTTACAGGATCTCGGTGGGAAAATTGAGCGAGTTTCCATGGTGGGAGAGCCCACAAAGTAAACAATTGGGGTTGGTTTTCAACTGTTGTTGGCCAGTCTCGGAAGGTGCGTGCAAGCTCTCTGAGGAACGAGTTGTACAACCACCGCAACTTTCATCACTGTAATTAAGGAAATCACTGTGAACAGGTGATTTGACTTCATCCGGTGGAGTGAGTAACTTATTCCAAGTCAGCGAAACTGGCCGGCCGCGAAAGCGACTAAGGAAGCCTCCAAAGACTTCTCGTCAGTTTCAGGCCAACTCCCAGTCACCAAGACAGAGTTTCCGCCGATTTTGACGGAGACAACATCAGATGGTAAACTGGAGAAGTTGCACTCAGAGAAGAGAAAATAACCTTTTCTGGTCGCTGAGTGGGCATGTTGTTTGAGAACTCAACAGTGTACTGATTTTATTGAATGCCAA
>NZ_CAMXWW010000019.1:0-3145 GCF_947252745.1 uncultured Lawsonella sp.
GGTCCGTCTCCTCATGCAGGTTGGGAACCCACACACAAACCATCAGACACTCTCCTGCGGATTCGCCAGAAAGAATCCAGTCAATAAAGATTTTGAAGTGCCGAATCTCGCTGGTGTGTGCGCGGGTATTAATCGATGAAACGTTGCATTTAGGACACAACCAGCGCTGGGTTCCTGCCGCGGTTTTGCCGTTCTTAACCAGTCCGTGGCCGCACATGTCACATGACGGCCGATTCCTATTAGCCATAGGAATTGGCCTTACCGCACCAGCAGCAGTCCCCTTATCACAGACCTAGGACTATCCAGTGTTGATTCCACAGATCGGGCCGTTGGAACCGATTCAAAATCAAGATCACCGTATTATCCCAGGCTGCCCCGGGAAACCGTATCGGTTTATCCACACGAAATGTCCCTTAAGCCGTGTTAGGCTTACCTAACCCGCAGATCGTTTCATCTCCGCCGGCACGCGGAGATCTAGAAGTGTTGAAGGACAGTGATAACCATGGCTGCCCTGCCCAAACCAGCAGCACAGAGACGCAAGCCCCGTAAAGCATATGAAGCAACTGTGACGGGCCGGCGCCAGATTTCTCCCGATCTGGTCCGACTAAACATGAACTCCCCCGCATTGGTGGGCAAGGAACTCGAGTTCACTGACCACTACATCAAATTGTTGTTCACACCAGAAGACGCGGATTATGCCTGGCCATTTGATGTCGCGCAGATTCGCGAACAGCAGCCCAATGAGCAACAACCGATCACCCGCACTTATACCTTGATCAACCTGGACCCGGAAACCGGGGACTTCGACGTTGACTTCGTCACCCACGGCGATTCCGGCTTGGCCGCCCCATGGGCGCGCACCGTCGAAGTCGGAGAGAGGTTCGGCTTCCTCGGCCCCGGCGGCGCTTGGGGGCCGACGGAAGACTACGAGCACTTTGTGCTGGCCGGCGATGAGACCGCGGCACCAGCGATCAGCGCCGGACTGAAACACCTCCCAGCAGGCGCAACGGCGACCGCCTACATTGAGATCGAGGCTAACGACCGCAAGTTTGACCTCCCCACCCGCGAGGGCGTGGAGATCAACTGGGTGGCCCGCAACGGCGCAACCCACGGCACAGAATTATCTCGTGCGGTGCGCGCGGCAGGCACCCCAACGGGGAAGAAAACCAGTTGGTTCATCCACGGTGTCGCCGAAATGATCAAGGAGATGCGCCGCTTCCTCTTCGTTGAATCTGGGATTCCAAGAGAAGACGTTTCCATCTCCGGCTACTGGCGCATCGGCATGACCGAAGACCAGTGGCAGGCTTCCAAGCGCGAGTTCAACGCTGAGGTTGAGGCCGAAGAGGCAAGGGCAACGGCCTAGAAGCTCCTCCTCGCCTCACTCACGCGCTCGTTCGTGGCGTCAGCGGCCGTGCCGGAAACCTACGACGACGTGTCGGCGTTACCAGCCTTGATTGTCTCCCAATCAATGTTCCAGTAGCCCAGACCGTCCGTACCCGGCAGGGTGTCACCCTTGGTGTTCACAATCTCCACTGGGTCGCCGCGCTTGACGGTGTTCATGTACCACTGCGCATCCGCCGGGGTGGCGTTGATGCAGCCGTGAGAGACGTTCGTCTGCCCCATTGCCCACGTTGCCCACGGTGCGGAGTGGACGTAGATGCCAGACCAGGACAGCTGGGTGGCGTAATTCACCGGGGTAACGTAGCCACCCGCTTCCAGGCTGAGGCCGTAGGTGCGGGAGTCCATGACCAAGCTGTCGTGCTTGTCACCCACCACGTAAGTACCGTTCGGGGTGTCGTAGCTGTTGTCACGGCCCAGAGCAATGGCGAAGGACTTCACTTCCTCACCGTTGCGGTACACCGTCAAGGTTTTGGTGCTGTTGTCCACCTTGGTGAGGACTTCCTCACCAATGGTGAAGTTCGTTTCACTGTCCTGCTGACCGTAGATGCCGTTGCCAAAGTCCTTGCCATAAAGGTCGGCCTTGACCGTCACCTCCGTACCTGGCGTCCAGTACTCCTTGGGGCGCCAGATCAGTTGGTTGCTCTCAACCCAGTAGAAGGCGCCCAGAGTGTTATTGGACGTCTCAATCGTGATGGCGTCCTGCACCGCCTGACGGTCCTCCGGGGACACGTCAAGGTAGAAGACGATGGCTTGGGCAACACCAACCTCAGAGCCCTGGGTGGGGCTAATCGACGCAGCCAACTGCAAGCGGGGGCTCACCGTGGTGAACGTGGCAATCGAGGCCGTACCCAGCTTGGTCATGGCCTTGACGGTGTAGGTCTTGCCATACCCCAGCGGTTCAGTGGTGGTCCATTCCGTGCGGTCTTCGTTGAAGGTGGCCTCAACTTCCTTGCCGGACTCATTCGTCATGGTGACGGTGTCCAGCCCCGCGGGAGTGTTCACGGTAACCGGGATACCCGGCTCTACATCCTCCGAGCCGTCCTTGACCGAAATGGTTGCAGGGGTGTCCTGGACGATCTCGGACTCCCCGGATTCCGCGGCGTCCCCGCGTTCGAGGGTGCACCCCACCGCGGCGGTGCCAACGAGCACTGCCGCCATGCCAGTAACAACTACGCGCCGGATGTTTGACACTGCCCACACCGACTTAGAGGACATGCTTCAACCACTTAACTTTCTGCCGCACGCCGATACCGCTATCGGACTTCACCTTTATTAGTCGCTTATAACGCCTACTTGGTTACAGGATTCCCACTCTTGAATTCTGCACCGCCATGAACACCGCCATGAACATACAAAAGCGACTGCCGTGACGGATACCTTAACCGCTCGCCCCACATAGTCCCACTTGAAACACTCACTTCCACACAGTCGTTATCGTATTGTTTCCAAGCCTCTAAAACGGCCCTTTAACCAGGCGATTTCACCTATTTAAATTGTGGTGCTATATTTTTCTTTCGTTGCCGTAAGGCAGAGCGCCATTAGCTCAATTGGCAGAGCAACTGACTCTTAATCAGTGGGTTCGGGGTTCGATTCCCTGATGGCGCACAGACCGCGAGGTCAGAGCACACCCAGTGCCCTGGCCTCGTTTTTCGTATCCAGGACAGTTCATCAGAGGGTTAAACGACAAAATGTGGCTTAAGGGACATTTCGTGTGGATTTGCGGCGTGTCGCACTAAGGGACATT